>NZ_JBFTIZ010000162.1:0-16657 GCF_056395165.1 Pedobacter sp. 10L46_2 | reverse complement strand
ATCTAAAGGACTGTATTTGAAAAAACACTAACAAATTAGCGCATTATTTAATAATAACACGAGAGTTAAAGTTTATGACGAAATGCATTTTGGGGGGAGTATCGATGTTAGCGCTCAGCCTTTCTTTATCAATTTTTAATGGGACACATAGGGAACCATCAACGCCGGTAATTGTTGAAAAAATAACTGAAGACAGTTTATACGACAATCACGTAAACACTATTTATAATGAAATAAACCTCGAATACACAGGTTTAAGTCGTTCTGTGTTTGAAAAAGCACTTACTGGTTTCTATAATCTAAAAAAATCCGGACAAGTTTCGGAGGATAAGTCTATCCTTTCAATAGCTGATTTTGATAAAAACAGTACTGAAAAAAGACTTTGGATCATTGACCTTAATAAAAAGAAACTAATTTTGAATACCTGGGTAGCTCACGGGCAACGTAGCGGAGCTGATAAAGCCACCCGCTTTTCAAACTCTAATGATTCTTTTCAAAGTAGTATAGGCTTTTACCTTACTGCAGAGATCTATCGTGGACAACATGGTCGTTCACTACGCCTGGATGGTATGGATGAAGGTTTCAACTCCAATGCCCGCAGAAGATCTATTGTAGTACATGGAGCAGATTATGTTAGTCAGGGAACTATCAATGCTTTAGGAAGGCTTGGACGCAGTCAGGGTTGCCCTGCAGTACCTAGCGAGCTGTCGGATTTGGTGATCAATACTATTGAAGGAAAAACCGTATTATTTATAAATGTTACCGATCAGAGATATACGTCAATATATCTGGATGAGCATATGGCTGCTGCCTTTGCCAATAATTTTAATCAGAAAGATTCAACCAGCTATCAGGATTCTGCATTGAATATTTAAGGGAATAACATCATAGCTTTAAATTAAAACACCCGTCATCCCGAGTACCGAGAGACCTCTTGTTCCTGCTAGTTCAAGAGACCTCTCCTGTTGTCGAGATGACGGGTGTTATATAATTACGATAGTCTTATATTCCTCCACCAAGCGAACGATACAGCTCAACCGAAGCATTCAATTGCGCAGTTTTTATCGCTGCCAATTCAAGTTCACTTTGCAACGAGTTACTTTGAGCAGTAATTACCTCTAAATAGGTAGCCATTCCATTTCTAAACAATAGATTCGCATTTTTTACTGCCTCTTGTAAAGTAGTTACTCTTTTAGAAGAAATATCATACTGAAGTTTTAGTTTTTCTAGTTTAACCAATTCATCAGACACTTCACCTACAGCATTAAGTACAGATTGTCTAAATTCAAGCACTACTTTTTCGCGATCTATTTTAGCAAGTTCGTACTGGCTTTTCAATTGTCTGCGTTGAAATATAGGTTGAGTAAGTCCACCTCCAACTACACCAAATAATGATGCAGGAATATTAAACCAGTTACTAGCTTTAAACGAGTTCAAACCTCCACTTGCAGTGATGCTTAAAGATGGATACATGCTTGCTTTAGCAATCCCAACCTTTGCATTAGCAATGTTTAAAGACAATTCGGCACTTTTTACGTCAGGTCTTCTGCTAACCATTGAAGAAGGTACACCTGATGAGAGTTGCGAAGGAATATTTGTCTTTTCTAAACTTGCCAAACGCTCAACAGCACCAGGCAACTGACCAGTCAAAATGCGCAATGCATTTTCCTGAATGGTGATATTTTGTTCCAGTTCCGGAATCAATTGTGCAGCTACCAGTTGCTGAGCTTCTGCTTGTTGTATAGCCAAAGAAGTTACCTGTCCGGCATCAAACTGCATATGTATAATGCGCAATGTACTATCGTTTAACAAAAGATTCTTTTTAGCCACAGCCATCTGAGCATCCATCATTAGTAACCTGTAATAACCTTGAGCAACGTTAGCCACTACCCTAGTTTGGATAGCTTTCCTTGCTTCTGATGTTTGAAGATATGTTGCAAGGGCAGCTTGTTTCTGGCCTTTTATTTTACCCCAGATATCGGCTTCCCATGCCAAACCCACGTTTGCATTATAATCTTGAATAACCTTGGTTTTCAAAAACTGACCGGCACTTAATCCATTCAAACTATTATTAGATGGACGATTAGCATTAGCAGTAACCTGTAACGTTAATTCCGGGATATTGCCAAGCTTTGATTGTTTAAACAGCACCTCTGCCGATTCAATATTTTTCAAAGCGATCTGCATATCGTAATTCCTTAATAATGCAGTGTCTATCAATCGTTGTACTCCCTCTTCTGTAAAGAAATTCTTTACAGACACATTGCCAATACTAGTGGTATCGCTACTACTGGCATTCCTAAAATTCTCAGGAATTGCAGCTTTCGGTATGGCTACATCTTTAGAAACTTTACATCCGGCCAGCACTACTAAAACTAAGAGTGGGGCCAGTGTATTTATATACTTTTTCATTAGTATCTATTTTTTAAAATTTGTTATTTACCTTACGAATAGATGATTTCTGATTCTGGTTTTACCTTAACACCATTTGCATCCTGAGCGTCAGTAAGCACAGCTGGTTTACTTGATACCTTTTCCTGCAGATGCTGGAAAATCACAAATAGAACCGGAATAAGGAACAATCCAAGAATAACTCCTGAAAGCATCCCTCCTGCAGCACCAATACTTATAGAGTGGTTACCTTGTGCCGATGGCCCTGTTGCAATACTCATTGGGAACAAACCTACAACGAAAGCTAACGAAGTCATTAGAATAGGACGTAACCTTAGTTTTGCTGCCTCTATTGCCGCACTTACCAAAGTAAGACCTGCCTTTCTTCGCTGTACCGCAAACTCCACAATCAAAATGGCATTCTTGGCGAGCAAACCAATGAGCATGATCAGCGCTACCTGTACATAGATGTTATTTTCTATACCGGTTAAACCTATTACAACAAACACACCCAATACTCCGGTAGGAATAGACAGTATTACTGCTAATGGTAAAATATAGCTTTCATACTGCGCTGCCAACAAGAAATATACGAACACTAAACAAAGTATAAATACAACTGTCGATTGCCCGTTTGATGAAATCTCTTCTCTGGTTTGTCCAGAGAACTCAAATCCATATCCGGCAGGTAATTGTTCTTTAGCTACCTCTTGTATTGCATTGATCGCATCACCAGAACTAAATCCTGGTTTAGGGATGGCGTTCACCTGAATAGAGTTAAACAAGTTATAACGTGATGCAGTTTCTGAGCCATAAACACGGGTTAATTTAACCAACGTTTTTATTGGCACCATCTCTCCTGTTTTATTTTTAACAAAAACTCTGTCTATAGCAGTCGGGTCTGCCCTATCAGCAATGTCAGCCTGAACCAACACACGGTAATACTTACCAAAGCGGTTAAAATCTGATGCCTGGGCACTACCAAAATAAGCTTGCATAGTTTGCAAAATATCACGAACATTCACACCCAGCTGATTTGCTTTCTCGTCGTTTACTTCGAGTTGTAATTGAGGATAATCTGCTTTAAAAGTGGTAAATGCAACGGCAATTTCTTTACGTTTCATTAATTCACCAATAAAACCGTTGGCTATACCACTGAATTTATCAAGCTTACCACCTGTTTTATCTTGTAGTACAAGATCCAATGCCTCCACGTTACTAAAACCAGGAACTGTAGGGAAACTAAATACGAAGAAACTACCGCCACTTATGGCACCTAATTTACCTCTTATCACGTTCATAATTTCATTAATATCTTGCACCTTGCCTCTCTCTTTAGTTGGTTTTAACAACACAAACACAACTGCCGAAGATGGACTTGTTGATGAAGTAAGCAAGTTAAAACCTGTAATAGAGGTAACAAATCTTGATGCATCTAAAGCACCCAATTCAGCCTCAGCCTGTT
This sequence comes from Pedobacter sp. 10L46_2, assembly GCF_056395165.1. Classification (NCBI taxonomy): domain Bacteria; kingdom Pseudomonadati; phylum Bacteroidota; class Sphingobacteriia; order Sphingobacteriales; family Sphingobacteriaceae; genus Pedobacter; species Pedobacter sp. 10L46_2. The sequence goes on along the minus strand of NZ_JBFTIZ010000162.1, from coordinate 12,801 downwards.
TCATTACTTTAGAAGTACCATCTAACGAAGTACCAGAAGGCGTATTTACGGCAATAGCCACAAACCCCTGATCCTCTGTTGGAATGAACCCGGTAGGTGTTCTTTGTACCATCCATACGGTAGCCAAAATAATAATGGCCAAACCAATAATACTAACTGCTTTATTTTTGATCAGGAATTTCAAACCGCCTACATACCTGTCTGTCATAGCATTAAAGCTTCTGTTAAACCCAGCAAAGAATTTTTCTTTAAATCCTTTTTTGGGCTCATCAGGATGATCTGCATGATTATCTTTCAAGAACAATGCAGCCAATGCCGGACTCAATGTTAAGGCGTTGATAGCTGATATAATAATCGCGGTAGCCATTGTAAAGGCAAATTGTCTGTAAAATACCCCTGTTGAACCTTCAAGGAAACCTACAGGTAAAAATACAGCCGACATCACCAATGTAATTGATATAATGGCACCACTAATTTCGTGCATCGCTTCGGCTGTGGCCTGTTTAGCACCGATGCGCTTATGCTCCATCTTGGCATGGACAGCCTCGACGACCACAATGGCATCATCCACCACAATACCAATAGCCAGTACAAGAGCGAACAGCGTTAATAAGTTAATGGAGAACCCAAACAGCTGCATAAAGAAGAAGGTACCCAAAATAGCTACTGGAACCGCAATAGCAGGAATCAACGTTGATCTAAAGTCCTGAAGGAAGATAAACACAACGATAAACACCAAAATGAACGCTTCAATAAGTGTATGCTGTACCTGTTCAATTGATTGATCCAGTGCAACTTTTGTACTGTAAAAAATATTGTGTTTAACACCTTTTGGAAAATCTTTAGCAGCTTTTTCCATTAATTTGTTTATCTGAATCTGGATCTCATTAGCATTTGAACCTGCTAATTGGATAATACCCAGAACAACTCCTTTTTTACCGTTTAAGCGGGTTAAACTGTTGTATGAATATGCACCAAACTCTACTCTTCCTACATCTTTTAAGCGAAGTGTAGAACCAGTGTAGAACCATCTTCATTTGCGCGGATAGCAATGTTTTCATATTCCTCAGGTTTTGTCAGCTTGCCTTTATATTTAATAACGTACTCAAAAACCTCATTACTTCTTTCACCAAAACGACCTGGTGCTGCTTCCAAACTTTTATCTTGTATTGCAGCCATTACCTCATTAGGAGTAATATGGTAAGTAGCCATTTGAGTAGGATTAAGCCAGATACGCATAGAGTAATCTTTTACTCCGCCAAATATGCTTGCCGAACCAACACCCGGAATCCTTTTGATCTCAGGAATAATATTGATTTGTGCATAGTTGGCTACGAATGTCTGATCGTATTTAGATTCATCTTCGGTATACATACCAATAGCCATGATAAAGCTATTTTGTTGTTTGGCAGTAATGATACCTTGCTGTACAACCTCAGTTGGCAGCTGACTTGTTGCCTGTGCCACACGATTTTGTACGTTTACAGCAGCCTGATCCGGATCCGTTCCAAGCTTAAAGTAAACAGTGATAGCCAATGTACCATCATTACTAGCTGTTGAGCTCATGTAGCTCATATTTTCAACACCGTTGATAGACTCTTCTAGCGATGGTGCAACCGAACGTAATACGGTTTCTGCATTGGCGCCGGGGTAGTTAGCAGTTACCAGTACTGATGGTGGCGCAATGTCTGGAAACTGCTGTAACGGCAATTTGGTAAGGCTTAGCACACCCAGTATCACCAATAATATGGAGATTACTGTAGCTAATACGGGCCTTTGTATAAAAATTTTGAACATGACAGTTAATGTTTAATTGGGTAATTAGTTTTTAGCAACTTTATCGGTTGCTTTTTGTGGTGCAATCACTGCACCTTCTTGTAAGCGGTCAAGTCCGCTTAACACAATCTGATCGCCGGCTTTAACACCGTCTTTTACCAGATAATTAGTACCTGTTTTACCGATTACGCTGATGGCTTGTTTTTTAACCTTATTGCTATCAGCAAGTGCAAATACAAAGATTTTATCCTGCACCTCTATAGTTGCCGATTGAGGAACTACAAGGGTATTAGTATGTTGCAGGCTCAGGCGAATTCTGCCTGTATTTCCCGACCTCAATAAGCCCTGAGGGTTAGCAAACTTTGCTCTAACAGTAATTGCTCCGGTGTTTTTATCAAACTGACCGTCAATCACGTCAACTCGTCCTTTTGTGCCGTATTCGCTATCATCAGCTAAAATTAATGCTACTGCAGGAAGTTGCTTAAGCTTATCATTTAAGGTTTGACCAGGGTATTGATCTTTGAAGTTTACAAAGTCTTTTTCGCCAAGGGCGAAATAAACATGAACATCATGCACATCCGACAATTGAGTTAAGGCATCTACATCTGTAGGACCAACAAGACTTCCTTGTTTTTTAACTAATCTGCCAATATAACCGCTAACAGGTGCCTTAATTAAGGTATATCCCAAGTTTATAGAAGCGGTAGAAACATTTGCTTTTGCTTGCTCAATGTTCGCTTTAGCAACAAGTGCAGTAGCTTTAGCAGATTTCAATTGAAAATCAGAGATTACTTTGTTTTGTACTAACGGCGTTAAACGCTCAACTTCTAACTGGGCATTTATTAAACTTGCTTCAGCTGAATGCTGAGCTGCAAGGGCATTGTTTAGCGAGGCTCTGTACGGCTGTTCATTTATTTTAAAGATAGGCTGACCAGCTTTTACAAAAGCACCTTCGTCAACATATACTTTTTCTAAGGTGCCACTAACTTGTGGTCTAACTTCAACATTAACAGATCCTTCGATAGATGCAGGGTACTCTTGGTAAGTTGTTTCTGTGCCAGAAACAACACTGGCAACAGGTAAAGCAGGCGGTGCAGGTGCTACTGCCTGCGGGGCTTTATTGGAACAGGCCAATAAAAACATAGCGGAAAATATAAGTATTGATTTCATAACGTAAGATTGTTTAACAGTGTTAAATAATTGTGAATTAGGGAGGTAGTATTTCATAACATGATAGATTAAAAGGTTTGGCGTATAACGGTTGTAAGCCGTTTAACGGCGTTAAGTAATTGTTAAAAAATGAGGCTATTTAGCCTTTGAGTTTATTCGTATTGGGTATTATTCGTTTATATATTTTATGATTCCTCTGATGGCATCCTTTAGAATACGCTGATTCATCTCTGCATCACGGCCCTTGTTTACAAGGTTAATAGAAATTAAACCGTGAATAATAGACCAGAAAGTATAGAACTTTCTGCAAACAAAATCCTCAGACGGATTCTTTAATGTGATCACTTTTTCTATTACATCATAGATCAGATCATCAGAAAGCTCTGCCTCCGGCATCTTTTTCTTCAGCTCACAACAGTTCATATCTACACCATACATCAGTTGGTAAAGCTCTTTATACTTGAATGCAAAATTCCAGTACGCAACCCACATTGCCTCTAACTGACTCTCAGGCGTATCGTGTTTATCTCTTGCTGTTCTAACCTCCCCTGCCAGGATAATGTATCCTTTACGGGTCAGTTCAAGTAATATTCCTTCTTTATTAGCAAAGTATTCATAAATAATTGGGGCAGTGTACTCAATCTTATCTGCAATCTTTCTCATACTTAAAGCCTGCCATCCCTCATCCTTCACTATGTCTAAGGCAGCATCAAGGATATTGAGTCGTGTCTCCTCTTTTAGTCTTGCTATGCGCTCTTTACTTCCCATCGTATTATTTATATTGGTGTGTAAATAATTTAACACCGTTAAGCAAATGTATAAACAGTTATTATTATAAGAAATAGAGATCAGCATGAACAATAGCGTTACCTTAAAAGACATTGCAAAAGCGCTCAATTTATCTATTTCTACAATATCTAAGTCTTTAAACGACAGTTATGAGATTAGTATAGATACCAAACAAAAGGTATTGGAATATGCTCAAAAGCATCACTATTCGCCAAATCGTTTAGCCAAAGGACTTAAGGAAGGAAAAAGCAGATCTATTGGCGTAGTAGTATGTTCATTAGATAACAATGTAATTGCACAGATGTTGGATGGTATCGATACTGTTAGCTCAGATAATTCTTACCAGATCATTATCATGCAGAGCAAAGAATCTGAAAAGCAAGAAGCTGCATGTATTGAATTACTCTACTCCGGAGGAGTCGATGGTATATTGATCTCCCCTGCTTGCGAAACCGTTGATTTCAGTTACTTACGCTCTTTACAGGAGGCTGGCTTACCTATTGTTCTTTTTGATAGGCTTAGCGATCAGATAAATACGCATAAAGTTGGGGCCGATAATTTTCAAGGCGCCTACGATGCCACAATGCACCTCATAAAGAGCGGCTATAAAAATATAGCCCACCTAAATACCAATACCACCCTAAGTATAGCTACCGAACGCCTAAATGGCTATAAACAAGCATTAAAAGACAGCAACATTGCCTACCGACCAGAATTGCTAAGGTCTTGCGATTATTCCGATACTCAGAAGCTAAATTCAGATCTTGAAGAAGCAATTCTATATTTCATGAATCTATCTGATAAGCCTGATGCCATTTTTACCGCTACCGATCAGATCAGCACCAGATGCCTTGCCCGGCTCAACAAACTTGGTTATCACATTCCTGATGATATCGCTTTAATTGGATTTACCAACACAGATCTCGCCGAAGCATTAAGCCCGGCTTTAAGCACAGTACATCAACCTGCTTTTGAAATGGGACAATTAGCTGCAAAAAAACTAATTTCCTTAATAGAAAGAAAAGATCAGGATCCTGAGTACGAAACCGTAATGCTCGAAACCTATATTAAAGCAAGAGCATCTACTCAAAGCAAACATTAAAATTCACGAAATCGTTTGCGTTTTTATATATTAACCACCCTGATATTTTTAACTGGTTAACCTGTATAATTGTATATTGAATAACTAAAACTATGCAGAATAAAGAAAACATATTGGTATTTGGCGAACTGCTTTTAAGGTTCAGTTCCACAGAAGATCAATTTATTTCTAAAAATCATACCGTTGCTTTATTTCCAGGAGGCTCCGAAGCAAATGTTTCGGCCTCCTTAGGTCAATGGAAATTACCGGTCTCTTATTTAACTTGTGCTCCCGACAATGCACTAACAACAAATGCTTTGCAATACCTTTCGGAATTAGGAGTCAATACTTCTAAAACCATCCTGGAAGGTAACAGACTTGGCCTATACTTTTTACTATCAGCTAATGGATTAACCAGCGGCCAGGTAGTGTACGACAGAAAGTTTTCTTCATTCAGCTCAATTAAACCCGGGGTGATAGATTGGGAAAAGGTATTAGATGGATACACCTGGTTTCACTGGACCGCCCTTACCCCTGCTTTAAACGAAAATACGGCAGCTGTTTGTAAAGAAGTCCTGGCTGCAGCAAGAAAAAAAGGCATAACCATCTCGGTCGATTTGAATTATAGAAATAGACTTTGGGATTATGGCAAACAACCCATAGAGGTAATGCCAGAACTAATTCAGTATTGCGATGTAATAATGGGTAACATCTGGGCAGCCAATAAAATGCTGGGAACAAGTGTTAGCGACCATCTAAACCGCCAAACCACAGCTCAGGAATACTTTACCCACTCAGAAGCATCAGCTAAAGAAATTTTTAAACTATTCCCTCAGTGCAAACACATCGCCAATACCTTCCGTTTTATGGATAATCCAAAACATAACCTGTTTTACGGAACCTATCATACACCAGAAAGCAATTACATTTCCCCAATCCGCGAAACTAATGAAGTTGTAGATAGAATTGGAAGTGGAGATGCTTTTATGGCCGGGCTCATATACGGTCTAACCAACAATGAAGATGGACAGGAAATCATCAACAAGGCAACAAACGCTGGTTATCAAAAGCTCTTTGTTAAAGGAGATTTTGGTGATGGAACTCTTTAAAAAACATTAAAAATGAATGCAATAACCAATACATTAGAAATTATAGGCAAATACCCTGTTATCCCGGTTTATTATCATGAAGATAAAGACACCTGTATAAATGTTCTTAAAGCCAGCTACGCCGGAGGCATCAGGGTTTTTGAGTTTACCAACAGGGGCGAATATGCTCCTGAAAATTTCAAAGCCATGCTGGAATATAGAAATGCTCATTTTCCGGATCTTAAATTAGGTATAGGTACCATAAAAACTGTAGCACAGGCCGATCAGTACATTAGTATTGGTGCCGATTTTATAGTTAGTCCAATTGTGAAAGAGGATATAGCTAAACTAGCATTTTCAAATGGGCTGCTTTGGGTGCCCGGCTGTATGACACCTACAGAAATCAACTTTGCCGAAGAGCTTGGCGCTTCATTAGTTAAGCTTTTTCCTGGCGACACGCTTGGCCCAGGCTTTTTAAAGGCTATAAAACCATTGTTTCCTGGCTTAAAATTTATGCCAACCGGCGGTGTTGATGTAAATAAAGAAAATATTGATAGCTGGTTAAATGCGGGGGTTACTGCTTTAGGATTTGGTTCCAAGCTATTTCAAGCCCCTCAGGATGCAACAGATTTTAACTGGTTAACCGAACGGTGCGTTGCATTACTTAAACTTGTAAACAAAGGATAGCAACATCCTTGTTTACAAGTTTAAAGATATTCTTAGTTGATTTATTTCTTTTGTTCATCCTTGTCATACAAGTCAATTAGTTTACTTTGTAACCTAATTACTGCATTTTCAAGCTCGCTCACCTTTTCTTTTAACTGCTTTATCAACTGCGTTTGCTCATTAACCCCTTCCTCTCCAACATCCAGTAACTCCCTTAAAGTTAAATTGTGTACTTCAGCTATCTGATTAATTCTGCTGAAGTTCGGATCTGTGATACTTGTTTCAAGCTTTGAATACGCCGGAATAGATATCTCTAACAAGTCGGCCATCGCTTTTTGGTTGACTCCCTTTTTCTGACGTAAAATTCTAAATTTCTCCCCTAATGTTTTCATAATCAATAATTTTAAAAACGCCCCCTAGTTTTAATTGAAATAAATTTAAGAATTATTAAATAAAATATTATGATATTAATATAATATTTTTATAATATTTATTCGACCAGATTTTTCGTTATTAAATTTTATAAAATAATGGAGTTACATTTCCTCTGCTGAAATCATCGGGTACAGTATTATACGCAAAAAACACTTGCTAAAACGCTTAAAGCAAATAAAACAAACTGATAACTAAACAGATAGCTAATTATCTTTTGTTTTGTCTGAAAATAAAAGCTGCCAACATTACAGCAACTGCTAAACCAGAAAATCCGGGAAATAAAATAAATAAATACAAAAGACCACAAACTGCAGCAATTGCCACCATAAACAATACACCTTGTAGTGGGGTATCCATTTTAAATGCTGCAATTAAAGCTAAGATTAGAAAGGCTAAAGCCAGAATATTTAAAAACATATACAAAGATGAGTTTTCAATGTTAAGTTAATGTTAACAAAATTCGATTTTGAAATATTCAAAATAAAAAAAGCCCCTATAATTGCTTATAGAGACTTCCAACACTAACTATTTACTAATTCTAACTAAAATTAATATTCATCATTTAAAGCAAAAACACGCTTTCTATGCATCCATTTGCCACTTGTAAAATCAGGGAAATCTACAGTTTGGTTTCCAAGCTCAATAGATTGTTCGCTTAAAGGCGTAATTGCGCTCCATGCTGTTGCATCATAAACATCTAATGGAGTAGCTGTATTGCGTTTAATAGACTCAATAAAGGCGTGGATCACAAAGAAATCCATACCACCATGGCCTGCACCTTGCGCATCGTTTCCGTATTTTTTCCAAAGTGGATGATCATATTTATCTAACCATTGATCTGCCGGATCCCATTGGTGAGGTTTACTTACACCTTCAACATAAACACCTTTGTTTACATCCATCCATAAACCTTTTGTACCCTGAACCCTAAAGCCCAATGAATATGGCCTAGGCAGGTTGGTATCGTGCTGCAGAATTAAAGTTTCACCGTTGGCACAATCAATGGTTGTGGTAACAATATCACCTAAACGGAAATTTACTTTCGCATTTGGATGCTCAGCCCCACCCTTTTCTACAATATAATTATGCAAACCTCTGGACTTGGTGGCAAAAGAGTTAAGCTTCAAAAATCTGTTTCCACGGTTTATATCAATGTAATTGGCAATTGGGCCAATACCATGCGTTGGATATAAATCTCCATTTCTATGTACAGAGTGATTTGTTCTCCATTTTGCTTCAGAGAAACCTTTCTCATTAAACTCAACACCACCGCCGTAAGGTTTTACCCCATCATTGAATTTAACCTCGCGTAAATCATGCTGATAACCTCCTTGAAGATGAAGAATCTCGCCAAATAAGCCTTGTCTAACCATATTTAATGCTGCCAGAACATCCCTTCTGTAACATACGTTTTCGAGCATCATTACATGAGCATTGTTTTTTTCAGCAGCATGAACTACATCCCAATGGTCTTGTAATGTTATTCCCAAAATAACCTCGGTAGCTACATATTTAATACCCGCTTCAATAGAAGTGATAATCATTTCCTTATCTAATTCCCATGGAGTAGCAATTAATACCGACTGCAATCCTTTGGTTTCTAACATTTTCTTCCAGGCATTATCATCACCTGTAAAAATCTTAGGCATTGGTTTTCCACTCTTTGCAATCATTGCCTTAGCCGTGTTAAGCATTCTTGGCTCCACATCGCAAATGGCTACTAAATCTACATCATCTCTCTTTAATAGTAAATCAAGGTGATTTTGACCACGTAAGCCTACACCAATTATTGCTATTTTAACCTTATCTGCCTTTGAGCTGGCAAACAATGGGTTCTCTGGCAAAATAGTAACAGCTGCTGCAGTTAGCCCTGAGTTTCTAACAAATTCTCTTCTGTTCATAATTTATTTAGTTCTTTTCTACGTTTTGGTTAGCTAATTTATTTTATCTCCCTTAACTAACTTGGAGAATCATGACACAAGGTATAGACTATATCATCAATCACTAAATCAAAAACAGGAAAAAAACACGCAAACGTTTGATATTTTGTCATTATCGGCTTTTTTAAAAGGAACCAATAAAAATTATCCGGCCACGACTATATAATTGAGCCATATTTCTCAAAAACTCTTAATTTTAAATCTTTTTTAAAAAATTAAGGACCTTTTACGTGTTTAGCTACTGTTTTAGCAACATATACCCATCACTTACCGGTGGTTATATTAAATATTTAACAGGCAAACGTTTGCGTGAATTTATGCGTATATTGGTCTAAATCAATTAATAAAACAGTTTTTTATTAAAATTGTAAGGTTATTCAAAGTTTATTATAATATTTGGCCCTAATGTCTGATAAACCAACAACTATAAAAGAAATTGCTAAAATCCTAAAGATTTCGGTATCAACCGTATCAAGAGCATTAAACGATCATTCAAGCATTGGATTAACCACCAAAATGCGTGTTAAAAAACTTGCTTCAGAGCTCAACTATGAGCCCAACCAAAAAGCAATCCAATTTTTACACGGAAAATCCTTTATCATTGGAGTTATTTTACCGGAACTATCAGAATCATTCTTTTCAACCGCTATAAGTGGCATAGAAGATATCGCTTACAAAAGAAATTATACTGTGTTATTGGCTCAGTCGCATGACGATGCCGAAAGAGAAAAGCTTCTTGTTGAAAAAATGAAAACCCAAAGAGTTGATGGGTTGCTTGTTTCTGTTTCAAAAACGACAAGTACCTATGAGCATTTTGAGATATTTAAAAGATTAAACATCCCAGTAGTATTTTTTGACCGTATCCCTCCTATTAAAGATATACATTACGTTGCCTCTAATTTAGAAACCGGAACATACGAAGCTGTCAATTTCCTATTAAAAAAAGGCCACCGTACCATTGGCATGATAAATGGCCCTAACACACTGGTCGCCAGTCACGAAAGAAAAGAAGGGTATATCAAGGCAATGCTATCAAATCGTTTAAAATTTGATCCAACGCTAATCATCAACTCAGATCTAACAGAAGCAGGAACAATTGAAGTGATGGACAACATGCTCAATCACCGAAGAAAACCTACTGCCATAGTAACATTTAACGACTATGTGGCACTCTTTGCCATCAGATATACCCGTTCGCTTAACTTAAACGGAATTGATTTTGTTAGTTATGCAAACCTGCCTATTATCAACTACATGGACTATACCCCTATAGCCTCAGTTGAGCAATTCCCCTACAAACAAGGGAAAAAAGCGGCCGATATTCTTATCGACCTTATAAACAAGCCTAAAAACGAGTCAGGAGCAGATCAAGCCTACTTTAATGTCGTTGTAGAGTCAGTTCTTGTTGTAAATGATCCTAAGTAATTTTGCGCAACCGTTTGCACACCAGTTTAATAAACTGAATTAGTTAGGTTTGGGTAAACAATCAAAATTCTATTAAGCGCATGTTCGAAAATATTTTACCATTGTATGGGCTCAACTCTGATAAAGCTACAGTAAAACTATTTGGCGATGGGTTAATTAACCATACTTGGAAAGTAACTACAGATACCCAAAACTATATATTACAAAAAGTAAATAACGAGGTATTTAAAATGCCTAAAGATATTGACAGGAATATCTCATTGATTAAACAATATTTAGATGTCGAATATCCTAACTATTTGTTTGTTTCGCCTGTAAGCGATTTAAATGGGCATTCTCTTTTAGATACCGCTAACGGTTATTTTAGATTGTTTCCTTTTATTGAGGGTTCAACCTCGCTTAATTCGTTAACCAATAAGGAAGAGGCTTACGAGGCTGCAAAACAATTTGGTAAGTTCTCCAGAATCCTTGCCGGATTTGATGCTACACAATTAGGAATTACCATCCCCGATTTCCATAACCTAAAATTAAGATACAGTCAGTTCCAGATCGCCTGCAAAAACGCATCTGAAGAAAGATTGGAAAAAGCTAAAGACAGCATCACCTTTATTACAGAGCACAAGGGAATTGTTGATACTTATATCAATATCGTTGCTAACAACGAAATACCATTAAGGGTAATACATCACGATACCAAAATAAACAACGTATTATTCGATAAAAAGAACAATGGCTTATGTGTTATAGATCTTGACACCGTAATGCCCGGTTACTTTATCAGTGATGTTGGTGATATGATGAGAACCTATCTAGCTGAAGCCAGCGAAGAAGAAACAGATCTATCAAAAATCAGCATCAGAAAAGAATTCTATACCGCTATCTACGATGGCTACATGGAAGAAATGAAAGATGTATTAACGGAAACCGAAAAGCAGTATTTTACTTATTCAGGTAAGTTCATTATTTACATGCAGGCAATCCGGTTCTTAGCCGACTACCTACAAAACGACATCTATTACGGTGCAAAATATGAGGGACACAACTTTAATAGGGCACTTAATCAGATTCAGCTTTTAAAAGAATACATAAAATTAGAAGGAGAGCTATAACTCTCCTTTTTAGTTACTTAGGAAAGTTTTCTAAGTTCATTGAAAATGTAGCCATAAAATATCTGGTTATTTGCTTGCTCCTGTTCTCAATTATCATATTACCAGAAACGGCCCTGAACAAATTATTTCCCTGATTCAGCAGATCATAAGCTCTAAGATTTACTGACGCCCTATTGTTCTTAAAAAACGACTTAAAAACACTTGCATTAATCAATAAAGGATTATTAGCACCAGACGTGTAACCACTGGTAAAATTCTTGGAAGCATCAATTGAGGTATTAAATGATTTGCGGATTTTAAATACCAGATTCATATTAAAGTTCCAGCTTTCCAGATTTTGAGGTTTAAAATTGGCAATGGTATAATTGTTTTCACTATAAGAATAAGAAGCTCCAGCGCTGCCAGATAACGATTTCAATTCCATATTCACCCCTATATTCTGAAAGAAATTAAGTCCCTTATTGTTATTTTTCACATTATCAGTAAAAATTACTGAATTATTGAGCCCTATATTTCCACCTATTGAAACCATATACTTACGGTTGCCAAAAGGTAAACCGATTGTATAATTGCTATTAATATTATAATTACCATTCACATTCACATACCGAGTTTCCTGCTTTAAGCTATTTAAAGTATCCTTAATCAGGATAGTATTGCTTACCACCTCATTCTGTGTGGTACTGGCATTTACACCAATCTGCAATGCCTTTCCGCTGGTAATTCCAAACAAGCTATAACTAACATTTGCATTATGGTTGAATGACGTTTTCAATTCTGGATTACCAATAATCACATTCTGCAAGTTCCTGGTATCGGGCACAGGCTGCAGCTGATCAAACCTTGGCGCATTACTACTCCCGCTATAATTCATATTTACCGATTGCGTTTTAGAAATAACATAGCTAAAGTTTCCAGATGGAGATGAATTGAATGTCTTTTGATTAATCTTATCGGTTCTGCCCTCATAACTACCCGTCAAAATGCTTGGTTGCAATGTAAAACCAATTCCATAGTTAATCTTAGATGAATTATACCTATAACCTCCCCTAATGTTCTGATTGATAAACATTGAGGTATAAGCATTACTTAAAGAATCAATAAAGCTTATTTTACCATTTATATCTTTAACCCGTGTTTCTAATTCATTATTGTTAGAACTCACACTAAATGAATAAGAAAACTCTATACTTTTCTGTATGGTATCCTTCGGATTACCCAATGTCCTGGAATAGTTAAAACCCGCATTTATTGCCCTGTCTCCATTTCTGGTTTTAACCAACCGGTTTAATAAAGAGTCCTTAACCTTTTCATTTGTATCC
>NZ_JBFTIZ010000161.1:0-15589 GCF_056395165.1 Pedobacter sp. 10L46_2 | reverse complement strand
GTACTTGTTCCTGCCTTAGAGCCTTTGATGAGTACATTTACTCCGGGTAGGGGAAGGTTGGTTCCTTTTTCAACAACACGGCCGGTCACTTTATAGTCCTGCTGCGCGTTTACGAATTGAAAGAAGAACAAAAAACATAGAATAGTTAATTTTGTYTTCATTTGAATAAATGGGAGTTTTTGGACATAAGAATTCCATAGCCATTTATGGCATATCTTATGAATGGTTAAAATTTAAATTGAATTAGATGTGTCAGCCAAACTGTATTAACAGGATCAGCTTAACAAGTTAAATAGGAATAGAATGTAGGTAGCGTACAAATATTTGCATGTCTTTCATCAATTGGGTTGAATAATAAATTAATTGGCTGCAAAGATAAATAAAAATACGACTAATTTGGTAGTCTTTTTGTTTATTGGTCAGAAAAATGTAAAATCAGAGAAGTGAGGGCACTTTTTCGCTTTTTGAGCTGCCTTCTAATGACTTGAGAAATCGGGTGTTAAACTCTTAAATAGTTGTGTGTCTTTAACTTTTGCTCCAATTAATATCCATTAAGCTGATGTTATTTTTCCTGGAAGAGCTAACTGCAATTCCTTTGTTCTGATCGTCGGTTAAAGTGAATCCTTCAAGTTCATCAGTTTTATCTGTATCGATAACTTTAATAACTTCTTCATGACCGCTCACGATCGATTTGTTTAAGTCTACAAAAGTTAACCTCCATTTGCGACCTTCAATTTGATTTTGAATAAGAACCAGCATGCCTTTACTTTCTATAAAATGAAGATTTTGTACCCAGGGAGAGCATGTGAATTTATGATACAATAATCCTTTTTCACTTGTTTTGTCAGCTTTGGAAAGCTTAATAGCATCATAAAGGCGCACTTCGTTTGCCTTATTTCCGTAATCAGCTGTAGCCATAAACCATTTTCCTTTATGCTCTACGTATTCTGGTCTGGTTCCTTGTATACAGGCATCATCCTCTATTGTTTTCAATAAATTACCGTCTAAGGTTTTGCTTTTTAGAAACCTTGACCAATCAATTGAATATATCATTGCTTTCCATAGAGTTCCCTCAGCATTTTGACGTACAGAGTTTCCGATAAAAGTTGGCATACCTTTTCTAAAGGCAATACCTGTAGGATGTTTAATTATATTTTCGCCTTTAATGGTAAAATGATACTCCTCAGGCCGGTATATCAATGAATCATTTTTTAAATGATATTGCCGCATTACGCCAATCTCGCGATCGCCGTATAGAAAATACTTTCCGTCCTGATTGGATATTCCCTGACAGGCTCCTAGGGAATCTAGTGTAAAAGATTTTGTAATGGTGCCCGAAAGTGGTTTATAACTAAATACAGAGATAACCAATCCAGTAATCAATGTCGCACTAAGAAGTTTCATTAGCTAAGGATCCGTATCGCTCAGCGTTTGTCCTATTTAATATGGATAATAACCCAAATCTTTTTTACAGCGGTCAGAAAGTAATCCCGAGATGTAAGGAATAGTTGATTTGATTGTGCTAATCAATCCCAATTTTTCCATCGGCATCCCATAACGAAACATCAAACGAATACAATTACGAAGATTGGTTGTGGTATGTCGGGCATGAGGTTCCATAATAATTGAATTCTCAGGAATATGTAAAGTACTTACCAAGAATTTCTTCATCTCATAAGCCTCACTATATTTGGTTTTATAAGGATGAACCCTTCCGCCTGATACCACTATAAACGGCGCCACGCCTTTATGATACTGAATTGCTGCAATTCTACAACGTATCATACCACCCGCACTTAACTCAGTATCTCTATCTTCTGGTCCGGCTCCTGGAACTAAGATTACGCTGTATTTGTAATTTTTGAAATTCGTTTTTTTGATTTTTGCGATTGCAGATTGGTTAACACCAGTGTTCATGGGTTCATAATCCGCTGCTTCTAAACGGTTGTTCAATTTAAGTGCACCTAATGCGAAATTCATTGAAGGCTCAAAAAAGAGCTTTTTATCAGGCCCTGTATTGAGCGATACATTTGAAGAAATGAACGTAGGAAATTCCTTATCCTTTGAGCTGAAAGCAATAGAATCTATTTTGGGATAATTAGGTTTTTTACCTTCAATATATACCTCAATAGCATAATTAAGAGCTTTAGCGTCCTGTTCCCATGCTTTTATAAGTAATTGTTGGCCAGGTAAATCCTGAAACAAGCCGTAGCAGCCTGATGGTAACAGATGGTTTTTAGCAACCTCACCAAATACATTTTCCTCTTTATATAAAGTACTAAGTCTTTCGTTAACCAATAAAATTTCTGCCTCGCTAAACTTCATTGCATCAGCATAACAGCTAATATTTTGTGCGCAGGTTTTTAATGCAGTAGCTGCATTATTGCTTTTGTCCTTTAACAGCTTCTGAAACACCTGATCTTCGGCTATTGCTTTTCTCAAATCAGGAAGCTCCTGTATGAGTGTAAGCAAATAATAACTTTTGTACTGAATATAAGGATTATATAACTGACTTTTTCCGATAATCAGCTGATAAGATTGATCTGCAGAATTTTGCTGTGCTTTTGTCTGAAATATAAATAACCAAAATAGCAAAGTGGTAACGAGTATTCTCATGAAATAAATTTCCGCAAGCTAAATAAGTGCCATTAATATAACATTATGGCTGTATTAATTCTGTTGGGCTGATTTTAATGGAATCTGATTCTAATGATAATTTTTTAGGTTTTTACCTAAAAACCTTCTCATAGACTTAATACTGGGGATACATAGTGTTAAAAATACACACATACTTTTGACTGAATTAAAGCACTCAAATAAACTTGTTATTTAAACTAAAGTTATTTGCCTATGTGAATCTGATTCTACATGCTCTTTAAACATTCAAACCAGGAATTATTCAAAATTATTACTAAAACTAAAGATGACATCATTTTTTTTCAATGCAGGTATTAAAAACACTTGTAGAAAATTGCTTTTTCCGGTAGGAATACTCGCAATTTTCAATTCGCCAATAATGGCTTCGAACAGATATAGTATTCATACATCTGTTCTCAAAAATAAAGCAACTTTCACCATAAGCGGTATTGTAACCGATAATAACCAACTGCCACTTCCAGGTGTAGGCGTTTATGATAAAAAGACCAAAAAATCTACTTCTACAGATGTTAATGGTAAATATTCGATTTCGCTTGAGGAAGGATCAACTTTAGTTTTTTCATTCATCGGTTACGAATCACAGGAAGTGCAGGTAAATGGGGCAAGAACCTTAAATATTTCATTAAAGGAAAGCACTAACATACTGGATGAGGTAGTAGCGATTGGTTACCAAAAGATCAGAAAGTCTGATGTAACAGGGGCTATTAGCAGTGTTAAAGCTAGTGAGCTTAACTTAACTTCAGCAACCGTTGGGCAGGCCCTTGTAGGTAAAGTTGCCGGTGTACAGGTATCTCAAACAAGTGGTGCACCTTATTCAGGTACAAAAATAAGAGTAAGAGGTATTGGTTCAATCAATGCAAGTTCAGATCCTTTATATGTAATCGATGGGTATCCTGCCGGGAATAACGTTTCCATAAATCCTGAGGATATCGAAAGTATAGATATCTTGAAGGATGCGGCCTCAGCTGCTATTTATGGTTCCAGAGCATCGGGTGGTGTCGTTTTAATAACAACCAAAAGGGGGCAGGATGGAAAAGGACGTTTTGAATATGATGTTCAGGGAGGCGTTTCCCAACTGGCAAAAAAGATTGATTTATTAGATGCCAATCAATTTATTCAACTCCTTATTGATGGTAGAAATAATGCTTACAAAGATCTATGGGTAAATGCAGGTAAAACCTGGAACGATTCCATGTTTGGTGATAACAATGCAACCCGTATTGCCAATGTAGGTAATGGAAGTAGTGTTAGTATTCCTACCGATTTATATAATTTCTCAACCCAGCAGCCAATTCCTGCAAAATACAATACTGATTGGCAGGATGAACTATACAGAAATGCGGCTTTTCAACGTCATAATCTTTCTTTTTCAGGGGGGAATAAAGACATCAAATATTTCCTGAGTGGTGGTTATCAGGACAATGATGGTATTGTAACCAACACCAACCAGAAGGTAATCAATTTCAGGGCAAATATAGATGGGAACGTAAGTGAACGTTTGCATGTTGGTGCAAATATGTCTTACACCCAAAACAAAAATCGTGAAGTTCGCGAAGGTCGCTATGATTTAAGCCCAATGATGTCGGCTTTATTATATTTGCCTTTCCTTCCGGCAAAAGACGACAACGGTAACCCTATACAGTTTGGTATGGCTTCATTAGCATCCGTTTATGGTATCCAAAATCCCGAAAACCCTTTAGCAACTGTTAACCAAGTTAAAGTGGCAAGAAATGGTGATAGAAGCACTTACAATGCAAATGCTTCCTATAAAATAATTGAGGGCCTAAGCTTTAAAGCCAATTTGGGCATGCAGACTTATAGTGAGAAATATGATTTTTATTTGCCTACAAGTTTAAGCAATGGAAATAACCCACCTTATTCTACAGCATCCTTGGCGGCAGCAACAGCAATTGCACAAAACTTAAAACAAATAGACCAGCTGGCTGAGTTTACTTTAAACTACAACAAAACTTTTGGTAAACATAAAATTGATGTTTTAGCAGGCTACTCGGCTCAAAAAACAACCAGCGATCTGATCCGCGTTTCAGCAAAGGGATTCCAAAATGATAACATTGGCGAGATTACAGATAAAGGCGCTGATGCAAGTTTCTTTGCCTTAGATAATGCAGCCAAATCTACCAATACCTTACTTTCCTATTTTGGTCGTTTCAACTATAATTATGCAGGAAAATATTTTCTGACAGGTTCATTCCGTCGCGATGGTTCTTCAAGATTCGGCCCTTTAAATAAATATGGTAATTTCCCTTCTGTTGCAGCAGGATGGAGCTTGTCAGAAGAAGATTTTTACAATAACTTTCTTGGTGAGCAATCAATTGTTAAGATCAGAGCGAGCTGGGGTTTAAGTGGCAACAATAACATTCCTAACTACAGAACACAACAGGAAATGAATTCACCAGGTGGTGTAGTTTTCGGAAATACAATTTCAACAGCAATCTGGCCTAGTTCTATTCAAGATGGTCACCTAGGTTGGGAATCCACCTCTCAATATAACTTTGGCACTGATATCAGTTTATTCAGAAATCGTGTATCTGTTATCGCAAACTATTATTTGAGTTACTCATATAACTTATTGTTTAACCAATCGATTTCTGCAATTTCGGGTACTTCATCAATCTTAACGAACCTTGCCGACAGTAAAATCCGCAATAAAGGTTTTGATGTGCAGGTTGATGGAAGGATTATTCAGAAAGAAGACTTTACATTTGGTTTAAGTGGTAATATCGCCGTAAATCGTAATAAAGTTTTAAATATGGGGGGTGCAAGTACCATTTTAACAAACGGTGCAGAACGTTCATATTTAACACACATAACACAACAAGGACAACCAGTTGGTATGTTCTACGGATTCAAGGTCTTAGGTCGTTTAACTGCAGATAATGTTGGTAAGGTTGCACCTTCTGCATCTGCGACCAATCCTGCAAAAATCGGCGATTTGTATTTTCAGGATACTGATGGGAACGGGATTGTTAACGATGCCGATAAAACGGTTATTGGTACGCCATATCCTAAATTCACTTACGGTTTTGCTTTAAATACCTCTTATAAAACAATTGATTTAAGGGCTTCATTCAACGGTTCATATGGTAATCAGGTTTTAGATGGTCAGGATTATTACCTGTATAACTTCGAAGGTTCAGGTAACCAATATGCAGAAGTTGCAAATCGCTACAGAAATGAAGCTAATCCGGGAAGTGGCTTAAACTATCGTGCATCTCGTGCAGGTACACAAAGTAATAGTACGCGCTTATCATCATTCTATATTCAAGATGGCTCTTATTTCAGATGTACCAACATAACCTTAGGTTATACCTTTCCTAAATCTTTAGCCAATACGCTTAAGGTAAATAATGTTCGTGTTTATGCGAGTGTGGATAATGCCTTTACCGTTACAGACTATAAGGGTTATAATCCTGAGGTGGATTACAGCGGAGGATCTAATTTAACACCAGGTGTTGATTACGGAAACTATCCTTTGGCAAGAGCATATAATCTTGGTGTTAAACTTACCTTCTAGAATTTACGAAAATGAAAAAACATATTTTAATTCCGGCTTTAGGCATCGTTATCGCTTTAAGCTCATGTAAAAAAGAATTTTTGCAACAAACTAATCCGAACGCAATAACGGTTGAGAATTATTTTAAAACAGAGAATGATGTATTGCTTGCTGTTAATGGTGCATATCAATCTTTAAGAAGCAGTAATACCATGGGAGAAAACAGCGGATTATTTACTGATGAACGTTCTGATGATGCAGGTCGTAACGATAACCAGAGTAATGCAGGTGAACCATTCCAGTTTAACGATTTCTCTTTGTTGCCAAGTAATTCATATTTAAAGGCACATTGGCTGGCACTTTATCAATCAATAACCAGAAGTAACGTTATTCTGTCTAACCTTGATAAGGTTACATTCACTACTGCCGCAAACAAAAATATTTACAGTGCCGAAGCTAAATTCATCAGAGCAATTATGTATTTTGAGTTGGTTAGAAAATGGGGGCCGGTTCCTTTGGTAACCAAGCACCTTTTAACTACTGATGAAATCGCAGCAAGCACGTTTCGTGTTCCTGAAGCCGATGTTTATGCGCAAATCGTTTCCGATTTAAAAGATGCTTTAAATAGCGACTTGCCAAACTTTCAACCTGTTGCTGGTATTGGCCGAACTTCAAAAGCAGCTATAAATGCATATTTAGGTAAGGTTTATTTAACTATGGCAGCAACACTTCCTGCAAATAGAACAGAAAATTTAGCCAGTGCAAATACTTACTTGTTAGCTGCATTCAACATGCGTGGTTTCGGAAATTTATCTGAAATTCCTTATGCTGATGTTTTCGACGTAACTAAAAAAACAACTTGTAAAGAATTAATCTTCCAGATTTCATATAAACAAGGTGATCTTAATTACAGTTCAAGTATCGCGGCAAACAATCAGGCAAGGGGAGAAACGATTAACTCTTTAAAAGTTTCTACAGGTATTGGTGGTAACGTTAAGCTCGATTTGATTGATGAATACGAAGCCGGAGATTTGCGTAAGGATTTTTCGGTAAAGTATGCTAACGATGCAAACGTGAAAGATTGGTTTATCACTAAATTTCGTGATGCAAGTGCTGCAGCATCTGTTAATGGTTACGGTGGTAATGATTGGATAATGATGCGTTATGCTGATGTGATTTTAATGCTGGCGGAAGTGGCTAACCTTCAGGGAAATGATGCTTTGGCCACACAATATTTAGATATGGTAAGAGCGAGAGCCGGCAGGCCGCTTTATGCTGTTGCTAAAACAGATCCTGTTTATGCTGCAAAATTCCCGACAATGAAGTTGGCTATCTTACACGAAAGACGTGTTGAACTTGCTTTTGAGCATCAAAGATGGTTTGATTTAATCAGAAATTTCACTGCTGCTGAGTTGGTAACTTATTTAAAAGCCAAACCTCAGGCTTCTTATGGAATTGCAAAACTAGCTAATGTAACCACAAAAGATCGTTACTATCCAATTCCTTTTGATGAAGTAAAATTAGATCCGGTTAAGATGTACCAAAACCCGGGCTATTAATATTTAGAATCTTTTTATTTCTGTTTTATTATTATGGCGGCTGAATTTCAGTCGCCATTTTTTGTAACCCCAACGATTAATATCATCCGAAATTTTCTACTTTTACCCTGTGAAGCTAATTGCCTTATTTTTATCGATCATTGTGCTAACACTAACATTGGTGCCGTGTTGCGCATTGGCGGAAGATGAGGCCCATATCCATCAAACCATTCAAAAAGAGGTTGATCATCATTGTGCGGAAAATGAAGACAGTTGCTGCAAGGACTGTTCGCCGTTTTATGTTTGTGGCACCTGTATCGGTTTTACGTTTACTGGTTTTTCTGCCTTTACTTTCGCGGTACCATTTAAAGCAGTGCAGCACAATATGTTTTATCTTCCGGTTGAACTTCCGCTTATATCTACTCCAATCTGGCAACCACCTAAATTAAGCTAGTTTCTTGTCCGAGGTCTTTCCGACCAGTATTATTGAATTATCTTATTTACAAATTTATCATGAAAAAATTGATTGTGCTTTTGGCTGTGTTGCTGTTTACAGTTTCAGCCTATGCTCAAAATACATATAAAGCGCTTGTTAAAGACGCGAAAACAAATAAACCACTAGCTGGGGCAAGTGTGAAATTGCTTGGATCTGCTATTAGTTCGGTATCCGGATTTGATGGGCATGTAGCTTTAAGCAATGTTCCCGTAGGCCCGCAGGTCATCCAGTTCAGTTACATAGGTTTTAAAACAAAGACAGATACCCTTACTTTTCCGATTGATCAGACTGCCGACATAGTGGTTTTACTTGAAGCGGCAGCGGAAGAGGAGGAACTTGACGAAGTAGTGGTTTCCGCTACCAGGAGCAGCCGTACAATTGACAACATCCCAACACGGGTTGAGGTAATTGCTGGTGAAGAACTTGATGAGAAAGGAAATATGAAACCTGGAGACATTCGAATGATGCTCGCTGAAAGTACAGGGATCCAAACTCAGCAGACCTCTGCTACCAGCGGTAATTCCAGCATCCGTATACAAGGATTGGATGGAAAATATACCCAGATCATCAGGGATGGCTTTCCCTTATATTCAGGTTTTTCGGGTGGATTAGGCTTGTTGCAAATCGCACCGCTTGATCTACAGCAGGTGGAGGTAATTAAAGGCTCATCATCAACGTTATACGGCGGTGGAGCGATAGCCGGATTGGTTAATTTAGTGTCGAAAAAGCCAACCGAAGAACGCCAGTTGAGCTTCCTGTTGAATGGAACATCTGCATTGGGATTAGATGCTAGTGGCTTTTATGCCCAAAAGTTCGAAAAAATCGGTGTTACCGTTTATGCAGCCTATAACAAAGGAACAGCTTATGATCCTTCGGATATTGGTTTAACCGCTATTCCTAAGTTCGACCGCTTTACTTTAAATCCGAAACTGTTCTTTTATTTTAATGATGCAACTACACTTTCGGCTGGAATCAATGCCACGACTGAAAAAAGGATAGGAGGTGACCTGGAATATGTAAAAGGAAATGGTAGTGTAGCCCATTCTTATTTTGAAGAGAATAAAACCGGACGTTACAGTTCCCAGCTTGAACTGGATCATAAACTTAATAATCAGGAAAAACTCGTTGTCCGTAATTCCGTGAGTTATTACGACCGGAGCATTGGCCTGCCGAACTACCTGTTTTCGGGCATACAAGTATCTACTTACAGTGAAGCCAATTATAATCGCAACGGAGAAAAAGTAGACTGGGTAGCGGGTGTAAACTTCCTGACTGATCACTTCAAAGAAGACCAGAACAGCAATGCTGCACTAAGGAGTTACAACTACAACACCATTGGTGCATTTGTGCAAAATACCTGGAACTTGTCAGAATGCTTTAGTATTGAATCGGGTGTCAGGGGCGATTACCATAACGAATATGGATTTTTCTTTTTACCCAGAATTTCTGGACTATGGAAGATCAATGAACATTTCTCGACCCGTTTAGGTGGGGGACTAGGTTATAAAGCGCCAACGGTGTTTACAGAAGATGCAGAAAGAATCCAGTTCCGTAATGTATTGCCAATTGACGTGACCACCACCAAGGCAGAGCGTTCTTATGGTGCCAATTATGACATCAATTATAGAACTACATTATTTGAAGATAAGGTAGGCTTCAGTATTAACCAAATGTTCTTTTATACCCGAATCAACAATCCGATTTTGCTTACTGCAGTTACAGGGAGCAATTTGGAATATGTGCAGCCAAAGGGAAATCTGGATACTAAAGGGATGGAGACCAATGCCAAGATCACCTATAGTGATTTCAAATTATTTATTGGCTATACCTATGCCGATGTAAATCAGCATACTGGCAGTACCAGTACAGCTTATCCACTGGTTTCAAAACATAGACTCAACAATGTGCTCATGTACGAAGTAGAGGATGAATGGAAAATTGGTGCCGAGGCTTATTATTTCAGTAAACAAAGATTAAATGACGGTGCAACAGGTAAAAGCTACTGGACAGCAGGATTGATGGCTGAAAAATTATGGGAACGCTTTTCCATTTTTGTGAATTTTGAAAATTTCACTAATACCCGACAAACCAAGTTTGATACCATTTATACTGGAAAAAGGAATGCATTTCCTTTTAGAATGTTGTTGTTGTTGATTCAGCGCGCTGTAATCTCAGCGTAAACTAACACCCACAAATTCCATTAATATAATAATAAGGGATGTCAAAAAACATCCGCAGGGCATTGCTTTGCAATTTTATCCTGAGTAATACCATTTTAAACAAAACAAAATCAAAGCGTATAACCAAACAATCAATCTTAAAATCATGAAAAAAAGTTTACTTATTCTCTTTTCACTTATACTCACGGCAAGCGTTACTTTTGCCCAAAGCACAATAACGGGTGTTATTAAGGGTGCCAATGGCGTTCCGGTACCAAATGCAACTGTGCTCATCAGAGGTACAAAAATAACTACATCTGCTAATGATAAAGGAGAATTCAGCATCAGTACAAAGCAAGAGCCTCCATTCTATCTTCAAATTAGTTCAGTAGGCTACAAAGCCCAGGATTTTCAAATCCTGAAATTTCAGGATACTCCTTTAGAGTTAACCCTGGTTGAAAATGCACAGCTTGACGAAATCGTTGTGACTTCAAGAAGACGTTCGGAAGTTTTACAAGATGTGCCTATCGCAATTACTGTTATTGGTGGTCAGGCTGCCGAAAACGCAGGAGCTTTTAACGTTAACCGTTTAAAAGAGCTGGTGCCTTCTGTACAGCTATACGCCTCAAATGCAAGAAACACTACACTTAATATCAGAGGATTAGGGTCAACATTTGGTTTAACCAACGACGGTATTGATCCTGGGGTAGGTTTTTACGTAGACGGAGTTTATCAGGCACGTCCCGCTGCTACATCTACAGATTTTCTTGATATTGAGCAGATAGAAATCCTTCGTGGCCCTCAAGGTACCTTGTTTGGTAAAAATACAACCGCAGGTGCCTTCAACATCACCACTACAAAACCAACACTGGTTCCAACTGCAAAAGTTGAATTGAATGTTGGAAATTACAACTTTATACAAGCTAAAACATCGGTTTCTGGAGCAGTAGCAAAAAATCTGGCCGCAAAGTTGGCCATTTCAGGCACGCAAAGAGATGGTACAATTTTTAATACCAGCGAAGAACGCAGATACAGTGGTCAAAATAACCTTGGGTTTAAAGGCCAGTTATACTATACCCCGTCAGATAAATTACAAATTTTGTTAAGCAGTGATGTAAGCATTCAGCATCCGGCAGGTTACCCATTGGTCATTGCTGGTGTAACTGCTACAGAAAGAAGTGCTTACCGTCAGTATGCCAAAATTGTTTCTGATTTAGGATATGAGCAACCTAAAATAGATCCTTTTTCAAGAAAGATCAATACCAATACACCATGGAAACAGGATCAGTCAATTGGCGGTATCTCTTTAAACGTGGATTATAAAATAGGAAATGGAACACTTACATCTACTACTGCCTGGAGATTCTGGAACTGGGATCCTACAAACGACAGAGATTTCTCTGAATTGTCGGCATTGACTAAATCGCAAGGAAACTCTCGCCATGATCAATACTCGCAAGAGGTTAGATATGCTGGAAATATCACAGAGAAAGTAAGTGGTGTGATAGGTGTATTTGCACTTGCTCAGAATTTGAAAGGTTTATCGCAGACTGAAGAGGTGGGTAAAGATCAATGGAGATTTGTACAAACATCTGCAACTGGTGCTCAGGCAGGATATACAACACCTGGTCTGTTAGATGGCTTCGGTATCAAAACCAATTCAACTATCAAATCTTTAAGTGCTGCTATTTTTGCGCAGGCCGATTGGGAGTTTGTAGAACACTTGCACGTTTTACCTGGTTTAAGGTTTACTTACGACAAGAAAGATGTTGATTACGACAGAACAACTTATGGAGGTCTTCAAACTACCGATCCTGCTTTGCTTGCGCTTAAAGCTGCTGTTTATGCCAATCAAAAATTCAATATCAACACAGATAACAATAACTTGTCTGGTAACATCACCTTGTCATACCGCCCTACAACTAAGTTGAACGTTTATGGAACTTATTCTACCGCTTATAAACCAGTTGGTGTGAACGTAGGAGGTTTACCAACTACCAGTACTGGTGAAGCAGACTTGTCTCTTGCTGTTGTAAAACCGGAATATGTTCAGCATTATGAATTCGGTTTAAAAACAAAACCTCTTAAAGGTGCTATTGTAAATGTAACAGCTTTTAATACAGATATTAAAGATTACCAAACTAACGTCCAATCTCCACAACTAGGTGTAAACAGAGGTTATCTTGCAAACGCAGAAAAAGTGAATGTAAAAGGTTTGGAAGTTGATGGAAGTTATCAGTTAGAAAGGTTCTTGTCTATAAATGCTGCTGTTGCTTACCTTGATGGTAAATATAAAAAATTCACCAATGCACCACTTCCTTTAGAAGAAACAGGACATACAGAACTTGTTAATGGTACTGCAACTCAAGTAGCCTTTAAAGATGCTTCAGGTGGAAGATTGCCAGGTATATCTAAGTGGAATGCTTCTGGTGGTGCTGAATTTAGCGCTCCTGGTAAAGTAGGCACCAGAGATGGTAGGTTCTTTATCGCTGGTGATCTTAGTTATCGTTCGGAATATTCTTCGAATCCAACACCTTCAAAAGTCTTAAATGTTGATGGTTATACATTAGTGAACGGAAGACTTGGATTCAAATCAGATAAAATCTCCATTTTTGGCTGGGTTAGAAATATTGGAAATACCAATTACTTCGAACAGTTACAGGCTGCAGCTGGCAACTCTGGCGGTATTTTTTGATCGTTCCGCGCCATTTGCCAAGGCTGTAATGCCACTGTTGGCATGGCCTTTGTAATAGGACTGTTACATCAAAATATCATATTATGAAAAAGACAATGAGAATTCTCAGTTTACTTTTAATCGCTACGACGGTTATGATCGCCTGTAAGAAAGACACAGATCCGGCAGACAAAGACTTCTTTGTTGGAACCTATAGAGGATCTATCTCTTACCAAAAAGATGACAACACAATAACCAGTTCAGAAGGAAAGGTTACAGTGAGTAAAGTCGGAGATACTTACAATTTTTTCTTTGGCAATAATATTCCTGATATAAAGGGAGTGAAGTTTGAAAAATCTGGCGATAACAACTATGTCAGTGTTGGAAGTGGAGTAACTGGTATTTCAATTAATGCCAGTACCTTAAAAGTGTTAGTTTCTAATAATGGAGCTACCTGGACAGCTGATTGCACCAGGTAATAAACGCAAATAAATTAAGCTTATCATAAGGCTCGCTATAGTGGCGGGCCTTTTTTATATGCCGATCTCTACTATTTCTTAAGCGGCATTTCCTTAGAAATACTCGCTGCATCATCTAAATGCCTTTTCAAAACAGGTAGATATTTTAAGCAGAATGTTTGTATATCGGGATCCTTGTTTTGGCTTCCTTGCGTAAACAAATCAATGGCTTTCTGATGATCTTTGATCATCATTTGCATATAGCCAGAATCAAAATTCGCTTCAACAGAATCTGCAACTATAGTTTTGTTTTTAGACGTATCCGCTTGTTTTACAGATGGACTACTCAGGGCAGTATCTACCCTGGTTTGCATGCTGTTAATTGGGATGCTCATCGAATCTGGTAGTTTTATATTTTTTCTTTTTGCCAGAGCCTTTATCTCGGCATTAATAACCATGTGGTCGTTCAAAATGACTTGAGCATAATCTTTAATTTTCGAGTCTTGTGCTCTTTTTAATCCCAGATTTCCCATAGAAACTTCATTAATACCACTGATGGATGCTTGTTGTAAGAATTGATCGGCGGTAATGGAATCGTTTTGCTGAGCTGACGCAGAACTGGGCGCAATAAAAATTGCATAACATGTAGTTATTAATATTGCTAGTTTAATCGGATTCTTCATAGCTGTTGGATAAATGTAGATGTATATTTAACAACAACCCATTTTCTGAAAAGTTTAGGAAAGTGTCTGTTTACTAGTTGATTAAAGTAAAGGCTATCTCTTCAGATAGCCTTTAAAAACCAAATATAAATTAAACGAGTATTGTTCGTGCTTCGCAGCATGGAACTTTAAAAAGCAGGTTGCAATGAGTAAACAACCCGCTTTTTACCGTACTGAGCATACGGTTCAACCTTAAGTAAAAACATGAATAATCTTAACGATTAATGCTGTTGATAAACAAATATAAAAAAAAGTATACTAATTTAGTAGTATTTATTTGCGACTTTATTTTTATTCTTCTATGTTTACATTGTTGGATAGGTAATAGTAGCTATTCAACGCCAGAAAACTAATAAATATTAATAATTAACTTAAAAACATTATGAGCAAGTTCGCAAAATTAAAAGAGGTTGTAGCCTCGGTAGAGACAGACGTAGAAAAATTTTATAACGCTGGAAACAGTGCTGCCGGCACCAGAGTGCGTAAAGCTTTACAAGAGATTAAAGGGCTTGCCCAGGAGATCAGAACAGAGATTACTGAAAAGAAAAATCAAGGGAAATAGATTGTTGCAATCTTAAATTATACAATTTACATCCCAATCCAATTGATCAGGATAGTGGAAAACACTTTCCTGATCAATTGGTCTTTAAAACAAAAGATTTAGGTCTTTTAAACAAAACACACCGGCCAATATCCATCTAATTTTGTTGTTATAAATAACAAATAAGATGGAACAAAAAGAAACAAACAAGTACAATCGTTCTTTACAACAACCCATTGGTTCAGGGTTTAATGCCACATCAACAAGCAATGATGTAATTAAAGGAGTCGACCTCACTGGAAAAATCGCTATTGTAACAGGTGGCTATGCTGGTATTGGTTTAGAAACAGTTAAGTTATTAAGTAGAGCAGGGGCCAAAGTAATCGTCCCCGCCCGCGATGTAGCTAAAGCCAAAAAAAATCTTGATGGAGTAAAAAACATTGCCGTTGAACATCTGGATCTGATGAATCCCGAATCCATTGATGCCTTTGCCAGGAATTTTCTCGAAACCAATAGCCCGCTGCATCTTTTAATTAACAATGCAGGCATTATGTGGGTGCCGCTTCAGCGCGATTTACGCGGTTATGAGTCGCAGCTTGCCACCAACCATTTAGGACATTTTCAGCTTACCGCTAAACTTTGGCCGGCATTAAAACAGGCAAATGGCGCCAGAGTGGTCAATGTGTCTTCATTCGGACATCAAATGGCACCATTTGATTTTGAAGACCCCAACTTTGAACATCGTCAATACGAAACTTTGCAGGGGTATGGTCAATCTAAAACGGCAAATAACCTGTTTACTGTAGAGCTGGATCATAGGGGTAGATAC
>NZ_JBFTIZ010000160.1:0-13908 GCF_056395165.1 Pedobacter sp. 10L46_2 | reverse complement strand
GAATTATTGAGATCAATGAAGAAACTAATGCTGGAAGTATTTGGCAATTGATTGATGCTGTTGGCATAACTCTCTTTATTTATAAGAAGGTGGTTGTTTTTATAGTTGCTCAGGAAAGATTGTATTGTGCTGGCATTATTAGCAAAAACCATGTAATTATCTATAATGATATAGTAAGGCCTTTTAAATTTCTTAAATGGCTCTCCAAAATAAACATACAAGAGATCGTCCTCTTTAAATAGTTTAATGCCATCCCCATAATCTCCACTAAGATCTAGTAGTAACTGATCAACTTTTTCGCCGTTACTCAAATTGATCGCGCCAATTTTTTCTGCAGTGCTTAGCTGGAAGGTAATAAGCTGATCTTTGAAATATTTTGGGAATATCTGATTTGGATCTATGTGATATTTAAGACTAATGTTTTTTTGTACGTTAGTTACTTTATTTTCTTCTTTTTTACTGACGAACCAATTTTGTAGCTTTTCTTTCCAATTACTGTAACTTTCTATAGTAAAAACAGTGTAGTTGGCAGTATTTTCCGGTAGAATATTGGTTATGGTAGTTTTTTGGGCATTGGAGCTAGTGAATAATTCATAGTAGTTTTTTGGATCATTATTTTGTGTTACACCTGTAAGTAGTACTTTTTCTTTACTGAAATTGTATACAAGCGATGCAAATGCATGGTTATTATCAAGTACAGAAAGCTCTCCGCTAAGTTTGCTAGGCATGGTTGATTTTAACAGTTGAGGAAAGGTTTCGAAATTGATGTAAACTTCGGCGAGACTGTTTTTTGTGAGTCTCGTTGTCGATTTGATGTATTGGACAAATTTATTGTTACTGTTAGGGCTAGATAACGCATTTGAAATGGATAGAGCAGAGCTTGATAATAGTAAAAGGTTGTCTTTAGTGCCCAGATAGAATATCATGCTATCTGGTAGGGTTATAGTGGTTATCTTTTGTGAGGTATCTAATTGTAACTTAGCAGATGCCAATGAAATCAATAATTGATTTCTGTTGGATCCAGGATTTATCTGAGTGCTATATAACAAATCTATATGTTTGTCTTTTCCCGGAATGAGACTAATGTATATATTTTGTTTGCCAATAATACGGTTAATCTCTGGAGCTGACAGTATATGGTCCTTTATAGATTGCAGTTGAGCGAAATTGTCCTCTCCAATAATCTCCTGCAAAATATCCTGACCTTTTAAGATGTCAAATATGCTTTTGTCGTTTTGAAATGAAAAGATGAGTGATGAGTTTGCTGTAGCTGCATATAAACTACTGTCATTGCTTTCCCGATCTGTATTTAGACCAGAAAAATACATGTAGGCCAGGGTTAAGATGGCGGTAAACAGAGCTATTATTATGACAAGAATTTTTTTCATTTGCGGTTACTACAAATTTAATTTTAATAGTTGGGATTAATAATAAATGCTTCAAGTTTGTTAAGTTTGTTTTCTCAAATTGTGGGTTTAGAATATAATGGATAGACGTATATTGGTAACTGCATCATTATTTGGAGCTATTGCAGTAATGCTTGGAGCTTTTGGTGCACATGGCTTAAAGAATGTATTGGATGCCGGCTCTATTGAGATCTGGACAAAAGGAGTGGAGTATCAGTTTTATCATACCTTCGCATTACTTTTTCTTGCTCAATTTAAAGGTCGGGAAGCCGCGCAAGGCAAGTTCGTAAACCTGGCGTATGTTTTTTTTACATTTGGCATATTGCTTTTTTCCGGGTCGTTGTATTTGCTCGCAACACGAAGTGTTACAAACATTGGCTTTGTAAATTACATTGGTCCGGTAACTCCTATTGGAGGGTTATTGTTGATTCTTGGCTGGTTGTCGCTGCTTTTAGCGGCTTTAAAAAGTAAATAATGTTGGATTTTCTTGATCCGGAATTTGTTGAAAGAGAGACACTCTTTATTGAGGTCATTTTACCCCTTTCTCTGTCCAAAAATTATATCTATCGTGTTCCTTTTGAGTTAAATGATCAGATAGCAGTCGGTAAACGTGTAGTAGTTCAGTTCGGGAAGAATAAAATCTATACAGCCTTAGTCAAAAGTATCAGTAAAGAAGCGCCCGAAGTTTATGAGGCTAAATATATTATTGATGTTGTTGATACTTATCCTATCATTACCCCTGAGCAGTTGAATTTATGGGATTGGATGACTTCTTATTACTTATGTAATGAAGGCGATGTGCTATCGGCAGCATTACCAACCGGCCTGAAACTGGCAAGTGAAACAATCATCGTATTGAAGGAGGAAAGTCCGCTTTCTGATGATGACGGGGTTATTCAGGAGATCGTTTTTACAGATAAAGAGCAGATTATTTTAAATGCCTTAAGAAGCAGACCAAGATTAACTATAGATGATGTATCGGCATTATTGGGACAAAAAACGGTTTATCCGATCATTAATTCCCTGCTGAGCAAAGGGATGGTTTATATCGCTGAAGAAGTGGTAGAGAAATATAAACCACTGTTAAAATCTTTCGTTTCTCTGCAGCCATTTTACAATGAAGAGGAAAACTTAAAGCATCTGTTTTCGATTTTAGAAAGGGCACCTAAACAATTGAATGCGCTTTTGGCTTATTTAAAGCTTTCTAAGCAGCAGACTACGATTTCAAAGCAGCAATTACTTGAAGAGAGTGCTTGTGGCACAGCGGCCCTTAAAACGCTTGTAGATAAAGAGGTTTTTGCAATATACAAGCGGCCGGTTAGTAGATTACTGGAAAATGCCGATGACTTTGTGCTAAATTTTGAACTTAGCGAAGCTCAAAATAAAGCCCTGCAACAAATAGAAGACGGTTTTCTCACTAAGGATGTTATGTTGCTGAATGGTGTAACTGCATCAGGAAAAACACAGATATATATAAAACTGATTGAAAAAGCAATCGAAAAAGGAGGGCAGGTATTGTTCTTATTACCTGAAATTGCTTTAACTACTCAAATAGTAGAACGCATACAGCGCTATTTTGGAGATGCTATTGGTGTTTACCATTCTAAATTCAATAACAACGAGCGGGTTGAAATTTGGAATAAGGTATTAAATGGCAAATATCGGGTGGTTCTGGGCGCTCGTTCCGCGGTATTTCTGCCTTTTAAAGAACTGAGATTAATTGTGGTTGATGAAGAACATGAGTCTTCTTATAAGCAGCATGATCCATCGCCAAGATATCAGGCTAGGGATGCTGCGGTTTACCTGGCACATCTTCATCAGGCCAAAATTGTGCTTGGGTCTGCTACGCCATCTATTGAAAGCTATTACAATGCAGTTAGCGGAAAGTATGGTCTTGTAACAATTACCGAAAGATTTGGTGGTGTTGATCTGCCTTTGCAGGAAGTGATCAGTATCTCTGAAGAGACCAAACGTAAGAAAATGGTTTCTTATTTTTCAACTAAGCTGATTGATGAAATTGCTTTTACGTTGGAAAATAAGGAACAGGTAATCCTATTTCAAAATAGACGGGGGTACGCCACTATTTTAATTTGTGGTACTTGCGGCTATGCACCTAAGTGTGTGAATTGTGATGTGAGTTTAACTTATCACAAAACAAGTGGGAAATTGCATTGTCATTATTGCGGTTATCACCAAAGTAGCATTAACATTTGTCCGGCTTGCGGGTCTGTTCACATTGAACAGAAAGGATTTGGCACTGAAAGGGTGGAAGAAGAACTGAGTTTGATTTTTCCTGAAGCTAAAATCTCAAGATTGGATGTAGATAGCACACGTACTAAAAATGGACTGCAACAGATCATTTCTGATTTTCAAGAGAAAAAGACAGATATCTTGATCGGTACACAAATGGTTGCTAAAGGATTGGATTTTGATAATGTGACTTTAATTGGAGTAATTAATGCAGATACACTTTTGAATTATCCTGATTTCAGGGCTTTTGAAAGAAGTTACCAGTTGTTGGCTCAGGTTGCGGGTAGAGCAGGCAGAAGGGATAAGCAGGGCAAAGTTATTATACAGGCTTATGATGATAATCATAGAATCATTAATCAGGTTATTGATAATAAATACCTGGAAATGTATAATGAGGAACTTGCAGAACGGAAGCAGTTTAACTACCCACCGTTTACAAGGCTCATCTTTATTAATATAAAGCACAAAGATGCTGATCTTTTAAATGTGGCTTCGCAGAAGTTTGCAAACATTCTTAAAGGTCAGTTAGGTGGGAGAGTGTTGGGCCCGGAACAACCATTAGTGTCACGCGTGAGGAATTACTACATCAAACAAGTAATCATTAAGAGCGATAAAAATACTTCGATACAAAAGGTGAAGTCGATATTGAAAGATACCATTATTCAATTTCAATCAGAAAAGGAGTATCGCGCAGTAAACATTCAGGTGGATGTTGATCCATACTAGTTTTATTGGGATTGATTTTGTGCGCATTAGCCTTTTTTTAACTTTTTAGAGCTAAATAATTCAATTTATTAGATTTGAAAAGGCTAATTTTGGGGTGCTATGGCGTATAAGTTTGTTGACAATTACAGAGAAAAGGGAGCGAGAAAGAAATTAGTAGAGCACCTTGAAGCAAGAGGTATTACTGATAAGAGGGTATTGAGAGCTATAGGTAAGGTCCCTCGTCATTTCTTTTTTGATGAAACTTTCTGGAATCAGGCATATAAAGACATCGCTTTTCCAATAGGAGATGGACAAACTATTTCGCAACCTTACACCGTTGCGTATCAAAGCGAATTATTGCACATAAAAAAGGGCGACAAGGTTCTTGAGCATATACAGGCATACCATAAGGGTTTTACCCGGTATGGGATACAATGCTCATTTCTTTTTTGGAGATGGATCAAAAGGGATTGCTGATCATGCACCCTATCATAAAATCATTGTAACAGCGGGGGCACCCTTCGTGCCAGAGATATTACTTAAACAACTTAAAGTAGGTGGTATTTTAGTAATTCCGGTAGGTGATGAGCACTCCCAAAAAATGGTAACTGTAATTCGAGTTAGTGAAACCGATTATGAAAGGATAGAATTGGATACCTTTAGGTTTGTACCCCTGGTTGGAGATCAGGCCTGGTAATTTTTTTGCAGGGCTGTTAGAATTTCATAGCCCTGTCCATTTCTCTTTTCGATTCCCTGTCTTTAATACTGTCTCTCTTGTCAAATTCTTTTTTACCCTGGGCCAATGCGATCTCTATCTTAGCAAAACCTCTTTCATTGGTGAAAATACGCAGTGGGACAATAGTGTAGCCTTTTTCTTCTCCTTTTACTTTAAGCTTTTTGATTTCTTTTTTTTGTAAAAGCAGTGCCCTGTCGCGTTTAATATCGTGGTGATGAAATGAACTATGACTGTATTCTGAAATGTGTAGGTTTCTTACGTATAGTGTATTGCCTATAAACATGCAAAATGCATCAGACATATTGGCCTTACCCTGTCTGATGGCTTTTATTTCTGTGCCTAATAAAGCAATTCCTGCATTATATTTTTCAATAATGTGGTAATCAAAATAGGCTCTTTTATTTTTAATCTGGATATCGTTCTTCATAAGAATCCGCTAATATCTCAATTTTATCTCACAATAAGCACTGGAATAGTCACTTTATGACGTACAGAATTCACTGTAGTTCCAAGTATCAGATCCTTTAAGCCTTTATGTCCATGGGCACCCATAACAAGCAGTTCAAGGTTGCTTTCATTAGTAATATCTACGATTGCTTTTACTGTTCCTCCGTAGCCAATATGGACGGTGGCTTTGTATCCAAGTTCCGCCAGATTAATACGGTACTTTTCCAGATTTTCTGTGTCACTTTGTGTTTCATAATCAAGTGCCGATTCGCCATGGTAGCGGGCTACAGCTGTTTCAACTACGTGAATTAAATGATAGTTGGCCTGTTTGCCACCTTGGATTAAAGCATGTCTTATTGTGTTTCTATCGTTCTTGGAAAAATCAACAGTAATACCGATTCTTTTGTAGTGTATTTTTTCAACCTCATCAATATTAAGTGCACTGCCATGCGGAGTTACATTTTGCTCACGCTTAATTTTGCTGATCAAAGGGTATATGAAAACGTATAACAAAAGCAATCCAATAAGTATAGCTAATGGAACTATTATAGCATAAACATACCAACCGCCATCAGCACCCCAGGTTTTAATTTCTTCTACAACGAGTTTAACATTTAAGGAAACAATAACGATGGAGCTTCCCCAAGCTAGAATTTTTACCCACGTTTTGATGGCGAATCCTTTCATCGTACGCTTGTCTGATGTGAAATGGATCAGTGGGATTACGGCAAAGCCGAGTTGAAGACTTAATACGACCTGACTTAAAATTAATAAACCACCTAAAGCATCATTGCCAAACCATAATATAGTAAAAAAAGCTGGTATAATTGCCAGCAATCGGGTAATTAATCGGCGTAACCATGGCTCTATACGAAGCTTTAAGTGGCCTTCCATTACAATTTGCCCGGCTAAGGTACCGGTTACGGTAGAACTTTGCCCTGCAGCGATTAGTGCAATAGCAAAAAGAGCTGGAGCAACATTGCCGAAGATGTTTTGAAGCAGTTTGTGAGCGTCTTGAATTTCCGCAACCTCATGTAACCCATTTTTATAGAATGCAGCGGCTGCAAGGATTAAAATGGCTGCATTTACAAAGAATGCAAGGTTTAAAGCTACGGCTGTATCAATGAAATTAAACTTGATGGCTTCTTTGATTCCTTTATTGTCTCTTTCAAATTTTCTGGTTTGAACCAGCGATGAGTGCAGATAGAGGTTGTGTGGCATCACAGTTGCACCAATAATGCCAATTGCGATATATAATGCCTCTCCTGATAGCATAGTTGGCTCAAAACCTCTTGCAATTTCCTTTAGGGATGGTTCTACTATAAACATTTCTACTAAAAATGA
This sequence comes from Pedobacter sp. 10L46_2, assembly GCF_056395165.1. Classification (NCBI taxonomy): domain Bacteria; kingdom Pseudomonadati; phylum Bacteroidota; class Sphingobacteriia; order Sphingobacteriales; family Sphingobacteriaceae; genus Pedobacter; species Pedobacter sp. 10L46_2. Next base: position 7,020 of record NZ_JBFTIZ010000160.1, on the reverse strand, counting down.
AACGCCTACTATGAAAACCATTGAAACAATAAAGGCCTCCATTTTGCGCATTCCTTTGTTCAACAAGAAAAGTAGGAGTACAGTATCAAAAATGGTTAAGCTAATTCCCCATATTAAGGGCAAGCCAAATAATAAGTTTAAACCAATTGCCATACCTATAATCTCAGCAAGGTCACAAGCTATAATTGCAGTTTGTGCCAGGCCAAAAAGCGGAATGTTTACCCATTTTGGATACCCGTTTCTTGAGGCTTGCGCAAGATCAAGGCCTCTTACAATACCCAAACGGGCGCTAAGCGATTGCAGAAGCAATGCAATGAGGTTAGACATTAGCAGGATCCAGATGAGCTGATAGCCAAATTTACTACCGCCGGCAATGTCTGTGGCCCAATTTCCCGGATCCATATAGCCAACACTTACCAGGTACGCAGGGCCGATAAAAGAAAGGATGCGTCGCCAGCCAGTTCTTTTGCTGGTGTCAACACTTTGATGCACTTCACTTAATGAGCCGGAGTTTTTTGTGGTGGTTTCAGGTTTGTTCATATTATATTTTAATGAGGATGTGTTTTGCCACTTCCCGGCTTACATTAATCTGTTTGTTTTCTATACTAAGCTCTACAGAACCATCAAAATCAGTGATTTCTGTAATTCTTATTTGTTTACCTAGTGTGAGACCTACTTTCTCGAGATGCTGTAAAAAGACTGATGAATGTTCACTAACTCCCATAATCAGGCCTTTGTCTCCGGTCTTGAGTTTTGATAATTTTATAAATACTGTATTATCAAGCTTTCCGTTTTTATCTGGTATAGGATCGCCATGGGGGTCATTTTTAGGGAAAGCGAGGAATTCATCTAAACGTTCAATAAGCTCGGGTGATTTAATATGCTCTAACTCTTCGGCTATATCATGAACCTCATCCCACTTAAAATTCAGTTTCTCTACAAGAAATACCTCCCATAGCCGGTGTCTTCTTACAATGTTAATTGCTGCATTTTTACCTGATTCTGTGAGTTTTACACCCTGATATTTTTTATAATCAACTAGCTTTTTGTCTGCTAATTTCTTTATCATGTCGGTAACCGAAGCCGCTTTAGTCTGTATTCTTTCGGCTATAGCGTTGGTTTGTACCGCGCTTTCAGTATTAAGCGAAAGGTGATAAATGATTTTAAGATAGTTCTCCTCTGTGAATGATTGCATTTATGGTTGCCTAACTATAAGTTTAGACAAATCTAAAAAAATATTAAGAAATAAACTGTAAATAATTGTAACATTTTTAGAATAAAATTTGGCATGTAACGCATTCTTATTCTACCTTTGCATAATATTAATAAAACTAATGGCAGCAGAACTAGATAAAACTGATTTTAAAATTCTTAAATTACTACAGGAAAATGGAAGGATAACTAATTTATTGTTATCTCAGGAGATAGGACTTTCTCCAGCTCCTACATTGGAAAGGGTACGTAAATTAGAGATGTCAGGATTTATCAAAAGCTACCATGCCCTTGTTGACGAAGAGAAGTTAGGTTTAGGCATTAAAACTTTTATTCAGGTTCAACTTGATTTTCATAAAAATAATACCATACAGATCTTTTTGGATGAGGTAAATCAGATTAAAGAAATTACAGAATGTCACCACGTTACTGGACAAGCCGATTTCTTACTTAAGGTTTACGTTAATGACATTAAGGCTTATGAACGTTTAATTATGGATAAGATCAGTAAAATATCTGTAGTTAAAACTTTTCAGACAATGATGATCATGTCTACTACCAAAAAGGAACCAATCGTTCCTTTGGAATACTAATTTCTTTTAGACAATTTGCCAGTCAATTGCACTAAGACCTTGTTTTTCTAAAATAGCATTGGCCTTAGAAAAATGCCTGCACCCAAAAAATCCATTATAGGCCGAGAAAGGAGATGGATGGGCTGCCGTCAAAATAGTGTGTTTGGTCTGATCAATTAATGTCGATTTATTTTGGGCATATCTACCCCATAAAAGGAAAACTAGGCCCTTTCTATGTTCAGATAGCTGACTTATTATTTTGTCGGTAAATATTTCCCAACCCTTACCCTGATGAGACCCTGCTTCGTGGGCTCTCACCGTTAAAGTAGCATTAAGCAACAAAACTCCTTCATCAGCCCATTTGGTTAAATTGCCATGGGAAGGAGTCGAAAATCCCTCAATATCAGTAACAAGTTCTTTATATATGTTCTTTAAAGAAGGAGGAACTGTAACACCTTTTTGAACTGAAAAAGATAAGCCATGAGCCTGTCCTTGTCCATGATAAGGGTCTTGCCCTAAAATCACTACCTTAACTTTATCAAATGGGGTATGATCTAATGCCTTAAAAACCTCTGATCCCTTAGGGTATACTGTGATGCCTTTTTGCTTTTCGTGCTGTAAGAAAGTTTTTAGATCTTTCATATAGCTCTTTTCAAATTCGGCATCTAGTTCTTTAAGCCAGCTCTTCTCTAAAGTAATCGACATATTTAGTTTTTTGATAATATAAGTGCCAAATCTTCTTCAATGCTTATAATTGGTTTTTCAATAATCCGACCGAGCTCTTTTTCATCCTCATAAATAATAAAGGTTGGTACACGATCTATATTTAAGTTCTCTAATAACCCATTTTCCGCTTTTTTTGTTCTATCTACACAGATAAAATTTATGTCTTTTTTATCAAGCGACGATGCATCTGTCGTTTTTAGAAAATGGGGTAATTGTTCACGGCTATCACCGCACCATGTTCCTAAAACAATGGTAATAGTTTTGCCTTTTAATAAAAGCTCTATTTCGTTTAAAGCACCAGATTCAGGAATATATTTTGAGTACCCATTGTCATACATTTCCCTCATAGATGGAAATGTTGTTATAGCATCACGGGTACAGGTATTTAATAGAATGATTTCACCAGTTGAGGAATCTTCTACTTGCTTATTAATATGCTGCGCTGTGGTTTCCATAATTAAAGATTTGTAAATCTATTCATATTTTGAAAATCTTTAAGTAAAATATGAAAGGAACGTCATTTCTTTTTTGCTTAAATTATAATTTTAAATCTGTTTTTTGGTATTTAAACACGATATTTGCAAAAAAATTATAAAAGGATATGCCAAATATAGTTCGTCTTATTTTAGGTTTTGTTGTGTTAGGAGCTTCCATTGCCCTTATGTTCTTCAGTTTTTGGGGCTGGGGTATTTTGGGTATTTTTATAAGTATCCTGATTCTTGTTACATATTTTTATAATGAGAATATGTTGCTTGCTCAGTGGTTTTTAAGAAAAGACAATATGGTTAAGGCCGAAGTGTTCCTAAAGAGAATCACTAATTATGAAAAACAACTGATCAGAGTTCAACAAGGTTACTATAACCTTTTGATTGGTCTTATAGAATCAAGAAAGGCTCCAATGCAGTCTGAAAAATATTTTAAGAAAGCACTTTCTTTAGGTTTGCATATGGACCATAATATTGCCCTGGCCAAATTAAGTTTAGCTGGCATATCAATGGCAAAAAGAAATAAAAGGGAAGCACAAATGTACCTTACAGAAGCAAAAAAGGCAGATAAGAATAAACTGCTTGCTGATCAGATTAAACAAATGAAGGATCAGCTTGGAATGATGGATAGACAACAACAGGTTAGATACAGGTAAAGAAAAAGCTTAAAGCCACATGCAAATGTGGCTTTTTATTTTTCGCTTAATCTGTCAAAGTTTTCATTAGGTTCATAATGCTCTGAATTTCTGCTGATGATATCATCTTCAAGATAATCTTTCTTTCTGCTAAAGAACAATTGCTCTGATTGTATTCTTGTGATCAACTGACGGATCAACGTCAAGTCAAATGCTTCTTTACTTAGTTTTATGCAGTATTCTTTTTCTGTTATTTCAAGGCTTGAACTGTTCATAATTTATCAATTTTAATATGCCCTAAAAATAGAAAAGGCCTGCTAAGTTTTTATGTAGCAGGCCTTTAAGTTTATGTTATCTCTATGTTAAGAAAACCAGGCGGTTACGTCTTCTTTTGAAGGCATGGTTAATTCTAGTTTAAGTTTCTTACGCATTCCTCCAAGATCATTAAAAACCTTGTTGGGGTTAGCACCTTTTAACTCTTCAATTGTATTGATTCCCATTTTTCTAATCACCTGAACCCATTCAGCCGGAACGCCAGCATTTACGAAATCTTCATCGGTAGTTACTTTCGCTTTTTTCTCTGGTCTCATTTGAGGGAAGAACAGCACTTCCTGAATTGTTGACTGGTTAGTCATCAACATTACTAATCTGTCTATTCCTATTCCTAGTCCTGAGGTAGGTGGCATTCCATATTCAAGGGCTCTGATAAAATCATCGTCCATAGCCATTGCCTCATCATCACCTCTCGCTGCTAGTTTCAATTGATCCTCAAAACGTTCTCTTTGATCAATCGGATCATTAAGTTCTGAATAAGCATTGGCAATCTCTTTACCCATTACAAACAATTCAAACCTTTCTACCAGACCTTCTTTGCTTCTGTGTTTTTTAGCAAGTGGAGTCATTTCCAAAGGATAGTCGGTTATATAGGTTGGTTGGATCAGGTTTGCTTCAACTTTCTCGCTAAATAATTCGTCGATAAGTTTCCCACGACCCATTGAATCGTCTATCTCAATATTTAGGCTTTTGCAAGTTTCCTTCAATTCCTCTTCAATCATGTTAGAGACATCTATACCAGTATACTTTTGTATAGACTCATACATGGTCAGTTTTTCATATGGGCCTTCAAAGTTAACCTCATGTTCACCAACCTTTACAATCGGAGATCCGTGAATAGTCACCGCAATCTTTTCAAGACATTCTTCAACCATGGCCATCATCCATATATAGTCTTTATAAGCTACATAGATTTCCATAGAAGTAAATTCAGGATTATGCGTGCGGTCCATACCTTCATTTCTGAACATTTTACCGAATTCATATACACCATCAAATCCTGCTACAATAAGCCTTTTTAGATAAAGCTCGTTAGCTATACGAAGGTATAGCGGCATGTCTAACGTATTATGATGTGTGGTAAAAGGACGTGCAGCGGCACCACCATGGATAGGCTGTAATATCGGGGTCTCTACTTCCATCCAGCCCTGATCATCAAAATAACTTCTCATAGTGTTGATCACCTTAGAGCGGTTGATGAAGATCTGTTTAAAACCAGGATTTACAGTTAAATCAACATAGCGTTGTCTGTAGCGTAATTCAGGATCAGTAAACCCATCATATATATTACCTTCTTCATCGCGTTTAACTATGGGTAAAGGTTTTAAGGCTTTAGAAAGGAGTTTAAACTCAGTAACGTGAATAGAAATCTCACCGGTTTGAGTGGTGAAAACATAACCTTTAACACCTATAAAATCTCCAAGATCAAGCAGTTTTTTGAAAACGGTATTGTAAAGCGTCTTGTCTTCATCCGGACAAAGATCATCTCTTTTTAAATAAACTTGTATTCTTCCTGTAGAGTCTTGTATTTCGACAAATGAAGCACTTCCCATAATACGGCGGGTCATTATCCTGCCGGCTATGCTGATGTTCTTATATGCAGTTTTATCCCGCTCGTAGTTTGCTAAAATATCTGCAGCATTTGCATTTATTTCAAATGCTTCGGCAGGGTAGGGATTTATCCCTAATTCACGCAATTGATTTAGTGAATTACGGCGCAATAATTCTAATTCTGATAGTCCTGTACTCATATATCTCTTGTATCCGGCATTAAGCCGTATAGTTTTATTTGTATTGTATTTTTAAAATTATGCAAAAATAGGTATTTGCAACATTTTTTGTCTGTATTAAATGGGAATATTCAGTACCAACAACAATATATATTAATCTGACTCAACAGACTCCGTATACATTTCGTTGATAGTTTCTGCATATTTTTTTTCAAGAACTTTCCTTTTGGCTTTTAAAGTTGGTGTTATTTCGCCCTCCTCAATACTAAAGGGATTACGTTTAACTTTAAAATTCTTAATCCTTTCAAATTTTGCAAGTTCCGCTGAAAACTTTTTAATATCCTGACCTATCCAGTCTATAATTTCTTTTTCCGCTATAAAAAGCTCTGGCTTTTGAAAAAATGACTCAGGAAGTTTAAATGTTTCCTGAAGGTTCTCTTTATTTGGGATAATGATTGCTGTCAGGTATTCCCTTTTATCGCCAATTAAAAATAATTGATCTATTTTAAGACTTTTAAGATAGATGTTTTCTACCGGAGTAGGATAAACATTCTTCCCATAAGCATTTACAATCATGTTTTTTAACCTGTCCGTGATTTGTAGATTACCTCGGTAAAATCTGCCGATATCACCTGTGTGAAACCAATTGTGTTTGTCAATAGCTTCGGCGGTTTCAGCTGGTTTATTGAAGTAACCCTGCATAACACAGTGACCACGAACTATTATTTCTCCTTCTGCACACTCAAAATTGGGGTCAAAAGATTCATGTGTTTGAATGTTGATCATTTCCTTGGTTTCTACATCCTGTATGCCGATTTCAATACCAGGAATTACGCGTCCAACTGTGCCATAAACCTGCCTGTGATATTCTGTAACAGACATAACCGGCGAGGTTTCTGTCAGTCCAAATCCTTCAAGTATTTTGATATCAAGATTTCCAAAAAATTCGCCCACGTTTTTAGGTAATGCAGCCCCGCCCGAGATCATAAATTTTAATCTGCCCCCTGTTTTCTCCTTTATTTTACTGAAAACAAGTTTCTCGGCTATTGAACGCTTTGTTGAGAGAAAGATGCCGGGTGATCTGCCTGCTTCTTTTTCCTGACGATAGTTCTTGCCTGTTTCCAGGGCCCAAAGAAAGATTTTAGATTTTAATCCACCTCCAGCAGTACCACTTTTTATAGCTTTGTCATGAATCCTTTCTAATAGTCTGGGAACACAATTCATTACAGTGGGCCTTATCTCACCCATATTTTTTGCCAATAACTCTAAACTTTGGGCGAAGGCAATTTTACAGCCCTGTGCACAACAAACATGATAGGTCGCAGTA
>NZ_JBFTIZ010000159.1:0-10214 GCF_056395165.1 Pedobacter sp. 10L46_2 | reverse complement strand
CTTTTAACCACCAACTAATATCCAGCCAACTTCTTTCTTCAGCTTCAACTTATAAGTTTTGGTAATGAAGTTGCTGCCGATGTTTTTATCTTTAAAGAATATCGAGAAATCTGTCATTTCTTTTTTGAGTGAAACAGTAACGCGAGCTATTTTTGAGTCTCCTTTTATAAGTGTAATTGGCTTCTCTTCATCAAGAACATAATTAACGGCTCTTACGGTAGCATTATGTGCATCATGTTTAATAATGTAAGGTTTTGATTTATCGGTTAGCGTAATCAAATAGAAGTACACACTGTCTTTAGATAAGAACTTCTTTTTTTGATTCTGAAGGACCATTTCAACAAGTCCTTTTTCTTCCAGGGCTTTATACTTTTGCAGCTCCAACTGATCGTTCTTGCTTCTGAACTTAATTTCCCCAATATTTATTTTGGTACTCTCGTATTCCGGATTTGCTTTAAGGTGGGCTGATATTACATCTTCAGCTGTACCCTCGTCTAAATTACCACCGCTTTTACAAGATGATATAAAGAAAATCAATGTTGCTGCGATAGTTAATAATGTGAAGTTTTTCATGGTGAGCATTATAGATTAATGTTTCAATTGTTTTAGGTATAATTGAATGGTGTTCTCCAAACCTAAATAGAGGGCATCACTGATTAATGCGTGGCCAATACTAACCTCCAGTAACCCAGGAATGCTTTCAGCAAAATATTTTAGGTTGTGTAAGTCTAAATCGTGGCCTGCATTAATGCCCAGTCCTATTTCATTAGCCTTGTGCGCAGCTGCGATGTAAGGTAAAATGGCTTTTTCCCTATTGTCGTAATAATTATGCGCATAAGCCTCGGTGTAAAGTTCAATTCTGTCGGTTCCACTTTCTGCCGCAGCCTCCACCATTTCTACTACCGGATCTACAAAGATGGACACACGAATTCCGGCAGATTTAAACACAGAGACCATCTCTTGCAGGTAATCTTTATGTTTTATAGTGTCCCATCCATGATTGGAGGTAATTTGGCCTTCTGCATCCGGAACAAGGGTTACCTGGGCAGGTTTATTTGCTAAAACCAGGTCAACAAATTTTTGCTCTCTGCAGTTACCCTCTATATTAAATTCTGTAGCTATAGTTGCTTTCAAATCAAAAACATCCTGATATCTGATGTGTCTTTCATCAGGTCTGGGGTGTACAGTTATCCCCTCCGATCCAAAGCGCTCACAATCCAATGCTACTTTAACAAGATCCGGATTGTTTCCTCCACGACTATTACGAAGGGTTGCTATTTTATTGATGTTTACTGAAAGTTTCGTCATGTTATCCCAAATATAAATATGCAAGTAAAGGTAAAAAATTTCTGTATTTTGCTATCAGTTATAATCATTCGATATATGTCATTTAAATTGTTGATCTCATTTGTCGCTTTCTGTTGTATTCAGCATGTTGTTTATGCACAGAAAGATACTGTTGTGTTTAAAGGGTATCCTGTAGTTGCGCATACAGACACACTCTTTCACATTAAAAATAAGCTTGGTTCCTTGTCTGCACCAGAAAGAGCACAAAGAACTTCTTCCAAAGTTGAGGCCTTATCTGAGGATCTTCTTTTTGTACCCGATTCTTTAATTACAGTTGATGATTCTACCCTTGTAGGAATTGTTTATAAAGGCGATATTTTATTAAGCTTATCAAAAGCTGACGCAGATTCCGTGAAGATGGATAAAGAGGTTATGGCTAAAGCTTATCAGGAAATTATTATAAATAATATCAATAATTACAGGAAGGAAACCAACGTATCAGAACTTTTAAAGCGAGCGGGATTGGGGCTGCTGATCATTGTTGTATTAGGCGTATGTATATTTTTTTTAAATAAATACTCTAACAGGTTTAACAGCTGGTTGAGTTTCAAATTGCATGAAAGAATTGGGCATTTGAAAATTAAGGATTATGAGTTGATCGACAGAAGAAGGGAGCTGATATTAATAAGCAAGTTCCTGAACTTAATTAAAATCTTTGTCATCCTTTTGCTGATCTATCTTACCCTCCCAGTTATTTTTAGGCTCTTTCCATGGACAAAACCCTGGAGCGATAGTCTGATTAGCTTTGTGCTGAACCCACTAAAGAACATATTTAGTGCTTTAATTGACTTTGTACCAAAACTGATTACTATAGCTGTTATAGTTGGGGTATTCCATTATGTGAAAAAGGCAATTAAGTTTTTAGCTTACGAGGTCGAGACTGAAAGGCTAAAGGTTAGCGGTTTTTATCCTGACTGGGCAAAACCTACATTTAATATTGTTAAGATTTTATTAAACGCCTTTATGATAGTGATGATATGGCCCTATATTCCGGGGTCGGATCTGGCCATATTTAAAGGAGTATCTGTGTTTTTGGGGATACTGATTTCCTTTGGATCATCATCGGCCATTAGTAATGGCGTGGCTGGCATGGTGATTACTTATATGCGTCCTTTTAGAATTGGAGACGTTGTTAAAATTGGAGATACTACCGGCGCTGTTTTAGAGAAATCATTATTAGTTACCCGTGTCAGAACAATCAAAAACGAAATCATTACCATTCCTAATAGTGCCATCTTAAATGGGAACACTGTGAATTATACCAGCATGTCTGTTAACGAAGGATTGATTATCCATAGCACGCTTACTTTAGGCTATGATATTCCATGGACAAAAATTCATGAACTGCTGATTAATGCTGCACTTGCAACCGAAGGCGTAATTAAGGATAGAGCTCCTTTTGTGCTGCAAACAAGTCTTGATGATTGGTACGTGTCTTATCAGCTAAATGCCTACATCAGTAATCCGGGCATTATGGCTGTTATCTATTCAGAGATGCATAAGAATATTCATGAAGCATTTGATAAAGCGGGAGTAGAGATTATGTCTCCTCATTATCAGGCAATAAGGGACGGCAATGCAAGCACTGTTCAGGTTAAAAATTAAATGAAATAAGTGTGTGAAGACGATTTTGTATCTATTAATGGTCTTAGCTATTCCTTGTTCGGCTCAGGTTAGTATTGAGGGGTATAATAAATATTTTGCAATTACTAAGTATAACAATAAGGAATTACTGATACTTCGGAAATTCAAAACCTCAGGAACTGCTTCTTATTTAGCGGTTAATCCTGCTGAACTAACTACATCAATAATTCCGGCTGCCGGAGTAATTGTGAAAGAAATGGCGTTAGACCAAGCACTTATTTATTTTGAAAATTCAGCATATTCTAAGGCAATGTCGTCGGCAAGGCAACTATCTAATAGCTTGCAGGATGCAGGAATTATTCATGGTTTCCAAAAAGAAAAAGGAATAACGTTAACAATTGATCTGTGCCCTTCGCATAAAGTTCTAGATAGAATAATCTTTACCTCACTCATTTCAGAATTTCAGAAAACAGAGAAACCGGTGCCAATTGCAATATCAATTACCGGCCGATGGATGCTTACCCATGCCAACGATTTAAATTGGCTTAAAGAGCTGGAAAAATCCAACTATATAAAGGTTACATGGATAAACCATTCTTACAATCATCATGTAAGTTCTAAAGCACCCCTTAAAACTAATTTTTTATTGGAGCCGGGCACAGATTTGAATTTCGAAGTATTAGGAACCGAACTGGCTATGTTACAACACGGGATGTTGCCATCTGTTTTCTTCCGTTTTCCGGGTCTTGTATCAGATACAGAAGTAGTAAAACGTGTGCTTTCTTATGGGGTTATTCCTGTTGGGAGTGATGCATGGCTTGCAAAAGGTCAGCCAGCCAACTCAGGGAGTATAGTTCTAATTCATGGAAATGGAAATGAACCACTGGGGGTTCAGGATTTTATTAAACTCCTTAAGAATAAGCAAAAAGACATTCAAGGCAAACAATGGATAATGTACGATTTAAGAGAAAGTGTTGAGGATGAGTTTCAACAGAAATAATGGATATGCCTGATAACAAAAAGAGGGAAATTACATTAGTAATTTCCCTCTTTTTATATCTATCCGAGTGATTAGTATCTGTAAGTATCTGGTTTAAATGGACCTTCAACCGGAACACCAATGTATTCTGCCTGATGTGCATCTAAAACATCAAGTTCAACACCAATTTTAGCCAGGTGTAAACGAGCTACTTTTTCGTCCAAATGCTTAGGTAACACATAAACTTTGTTCTCATATTGATCTGTATTGGTCCACAATTCTAATTGAGCCAAAGTTTGGTTAGTGAATGAGTTAGACATTACAAAACTTGGGTGACCAGTTGCACAGCCTAAATTTACCAAACGACCTTCGGCCAATAGGATGATGTCTTTTCCGTCAATAGTATATTTATCAACCTGAGGTTTGATCTCTACTTTAGTAGCACCATAGTTTTTGTTTAACCAGGCAACATCAATTTCATTATCAAAGTGACCAATGTTACAAACGATCGCTTTATCTTTCATGCTTTTGAAATGCTCAGCACGAACGATATCGCAGTTACCGGTTGTAGTTACAATAATATCAGCTTCTTTAACTGCGGTAGCAAATTTCTTAACTTCATAGCCTTCCATTGCAGCTTGTAAAGCACAGATCGGGTCAATTTCAGAAACGATTACACGTACACCTTGTGAGCTTAAAGATTCAGCTGAACCTTTACCAACATCACCGTAACCAGCAACAACAGCTACTTTACCAGCCATCATGATATCAGTAGCACGACGGATCGCATCTACTAATGATTCACGACAACCGTATTTGTTGTCAAATTTAGATTTGGTAACTGAGTCGTTTACATTGATTGCAGGTAAATGCAATGTTCCGTTTTTCATACGCTCGTATAAGCGGTGAACACCGGTAGTAGTTTCTTCAGATAAACCTTTGATGTTAGCGATAAGCTCCGGGAATTTATCGAAAACCATATTGGTTAAGTCGCCACCATCATCTAAGATCATGTTTAACGGCTGACGCTCAGGGCCGAAATGTAAAGTTTGCTCGATGCACCAGTCAAAGCTAGCTTCATCTAAACCTTTCCAGGCATATACCTGAATACCAGCTGCAGCAATAGCAGCAGCAGCGTGATCCTGAGTAGAAAATATATTACAAGATGACCAGGTAACTTCAGCACCTAACGCAACTAGTGTTTCAATTAAAACTGCAGTTTGGATGGTCATGTGAAGGCAGCCTGCAATGCGTGCGCCTTTTAATGGTTGAGAAGGACCAAATTCTTCGCGTAATGACATTAAACCAGGCATTTCTGCTTCTGCCAGTTCAATCTCTTTGCGGCCCCATTCTGCCAGTGAAATGTCCTTAACTTTGTAAGGAACGTAAGTTGTCTCTACTGATGACATATGTTTATTTATTAAGTTTCTAATATACAGCCTGCAAATTTACGACTATTTATGTTTATTTATTGCAACAAAAAAGGAATGGATCAATTCAACTCGTTCTGGTCTATTTGATACGATGTTTCGTATTAGATAAATCGGCATTAAAGAGCCCGATTGTTCGGTAAAAGCACCTTTTTTTCTAAGTATGGGGACGAAGTATCATCGAACAGAAACACAGAGCAAACAGCGTTCCTTTTGTAGAGTAAGACGTGTTTTGTCTAAACGTTAATTATTGTTAAAAATAAAGGCCGAGCTTCACATAGAATCATTTGTCTCCTGAAAATTAATATATTTAAGGAACCAAATGACGCCTTTATGTTAAAATTCGCTCTCAGCAGTTTAATAATCTGCATTTTCTCCTATGGCCATGCTGTGGCTCAAGCAAGCAAAATTGATAGCACAGGAATGGTGACGCTCAGGATTGACCCCAACAGCGCACGCGGTGCGGCTGTATCTCAGTTCTTCGATGAAGTTATCTTTACCCCGTTAGAAACCACTAAGGAAAGTCTGTTTGGTTCTATAAATTCACTGAAAATCGCCGGCGACAATTATGTTATTTACGATTGGGAAACCAAAGCAGTATTGATTTTTACTAAAGCGGGAAAATATGTTGCGAAGATCAATGCCAATAAAATAGAGAAAGATCCTAAAGTTAAAGATCAGAGTTTCTATGGCTTTAATATTAAAAAGGAAGATGGTCAAGTGCTGATTGAGATTTCGTCAGGTAAACAAATTTACTATTTTGATTTAACTGCCAAGCTGGTAAAGAAAGTACCTATTGTTAAGGATAAACAGAAAGACTATACCAATTATAAGAAATTTAGTGATGGTACGATTATAGACCAGGCTTTTCTGGAGGAAAGTGGTAAAGACAGCATCTACTATAACGTAAGCATTTTGAAGGATGGCAAGAGGGTAGAAAGTTATTTCCCTTACCGAACGGCTGACCACAAGGGCGATGAGCGCTGGCATGGTGGCCGTGTATATGATTATGGTAATCCGGATGAGTATCTTTTTGTAAAGAACTTCTATTATAACATTTACAAATTAACGGCTAAAAAGCTTTCTTTGGCTTATAGGATCTTGTTTCCGGCCTCAAACTCTCTTCCTATGGATTATGATACCAACCCAATCTATAAAGGGAAGGGTTATGATTATTATGAGAAAAACAGGGATGTTTTTTATGATTTGGCTAACAGTTACCTGCATTTTAATAACCTGTATTTCCAGGTTAGGAACTGGAATTGGAGCCGGGATGAGAAAAAAGCTTTTATATATAACTTAAAAACAACTGAATTGACATCTATTGCAGATATAGAGCCTGATTCTACCTCTCAGTTTTTGCCGATTACGGATTTGGCATCTCAATATGATTTTACAAACAAAGGCTTTCATATCGTTACTCCTGAATGTTTTTACACCAGCTATTCTTCTCTAACGCTCTTTACCGCTAAAGAACAGAATGAAGATAAAAACAGGAAGTATAATGCTGCTTTAACAGAGTACTTTAAAACACAAAACAAGAAAAGTAATCCCATAATTATTCAGCTTAAACCAAAAAAATTCTAACGCTCCATGTTCAAATTAAATACCATAACGCTGGCATTTCTGCTCAGTATTGCCTGCTTTACGCTTAATGCACAGCAAGCTACCACTGTAAATCCAGGAACTGCAAAGGGTATTGTGAGAGATACGGCACAGAACTATGTGCTAAAATCTGCTACCGTATCTATCTATAAATCGGCCGATAGCACCTTGTTAAGCTACCAGGTAACCAATAATTATGGGGAATTTAGCTTTAAAAACCTGCCTGTAAATGTTCTTCTAAGACTGGATATTAACAATGTAGGTTACTATACTTCCAGAAAGACATTTACGATACCTTCGGGTAAGAATACCATTGACCTCCAGACCATTGTTGCCAACCGCAGGGACATCACGCTTGACGATGTAGTGATCACCGTGCCACCGATTAGTATGAATGGTGATACGTTAGAGTTTAATGCTGCGGCTTTTAAATTAGATAGTAATGCTGTGGTTGAGGATTTGCTTAGGCAGATACCCAACATCACCTTGTGGGGAGACGGACAGATTACGGTAAACGGTAAAGAGGTTAAAAGCTTATTGGTAAATGGAAAGTCCTTTTTTGGTGGTGATATGAAGCAGGCTACACAAAATCTGGCTAAAAATGCGGTCCAGAAAATACAGGTGTACAACAAATCAAGGAGTCAGCAAAGTACCAATCCTGCAGATTCTACGCTGGAGATGAACATTAAACTAAAAAAAGGCAAGGATGTTGGTTTTTTTGGTAAGATTGGCGCAGGTTATGGAACAGATAAGCGTTTTGAAACGGACGCCAGTATCAATATGTTTACGCCCAAAATGCAACTTGCCGTTGTTGGCGCCATAAACAATATTAACAAGATTGCGGATAATACGCGCGATCTCCAATCTAACAGTACGTTTAAGGGGGTTGGTACCAATGTAGAATATCAGCCTGATTTTAGGGCTGAAGGGATAACACGCCCCAGTGCACTCGGGGCAAACTTTACCTACAATTTTATAGAAAAGCCCACGTGGGAGTTAAAAAACACCTTAAAATCTAATTACTTTTTACAAGACAAGAATACCAATTACCTAGCTGATGCTAAGACAACTACCTCTGTTAACAGTACGGATAAGGTGATTGACAACAGCATTACCAACAATCAATCTTCTAATACCACGCAGCGATTTGATTCGAATTACGAGTATACTAAAAAGGGGCATAATTTGAATTTCTCCCAGGAAGTAAACTTTAATCAGGGTGATAATGTAGATCAGACTTTTCGTACGGCTACTAATTTGCAGGATGTGCTAACCAGTACAAATAATTCAATGAATACCGGAAATTACAACAATAAGAGTTTTAGGTTTGGTGGTCAGTACAGGTATTCTCCATATATCATTACACAAACAACGCGGTTTAGGGGTTTCGAGGCCAACTATAATTTGAATACCTACAATAATGAAAGCGACCGCCTGAACCTGACTGAGTTTAAATCATTTACTGGTACTGCAGCTAATCAGAAATTTAACAGAAAGTACAACACCCTTGCGGAAGGGTTCAGACAGGAACTCAATTTAACTATACAGGATCTAAAGGGGCTGATTTTTGGAAACAAAAAATACTCACGTATGAGCTTTGATTTAACGAACAGGTTACTGCTGAACTCTGATAAAAATAATAACAGGGTGCAGGATTTGGATACCATAAATAACGTATACCGGACTAACGCCTATTTAAATAATCAAATAACTACGAATGTTATTGAGGAAACACCTGGGTTGAGAATAAGAAGATCTTTCTCGAAAAGTATGTCTAACCGTTATTACAAGTCCTTGTCCCTCACGTTTCATCCTAAAGAGCTATTAATTAGTCAGGATAATAAATCTGACAGGTCTTTCCAAAACTTAAAACGCAACTACAGCCAGTTTGCCCCTGACGTAGAGATTAGTTTTTACAATAATCAATATGGGGAAACCTCGAGGAACTACTCTCTTGAGTACAGAACAACTTTGAAGATACCTAATATCAATCAGCTTGCTCCACTAACCGACAGCACGGTATCAGGAAGGCTTTAAAGCTTAAAACATCGGAATTTCAGTTTAATTTATATGGAAACTTCAATACAGCTATAAACCCTGGGTATACCAATAGTGTATTTACTTATTCGAGTAATTTAAATACGTATTATAGCGGTAGTGTTAATTATACGTATAAGAGTTATTTGGCGGTGGCGCTTAGCCAATCGTGGTCTACCTACAAATCCAAACAAGAGGCCTTTAACACCCAATATAGCGGAAAGAACGTTGGCACCACATTGACGGCCAGCTATAACATCACCAAGAAGTTGACGTTGAATAGCAATATCAGTAACAACAACAGTTCTTCATCGAATTCTAAAAACATTGTTTACACCATCTGGAATGCGAACCTGGTTTGTCGCTTCCTTAAAGGTAATAATGCTGAGGTCAAATTCGCGGCCCTCGATTTATTAAGGCAGAACACCAGCGTAATTAACTATGGTGATGCCAATAGTTTTACCATAGGTAGGCAAAATGTATTGACACAATATTTTATGACCACAATTTCCTACTATCCAAGACAGTTTGGAAAGAAGGCCAAGGCTAAGAAATGATGATATAACAGAGGAGAGCGCTTGTTTTTGATTTATACAAAGTAATTTAAAGGTCAAAACTATATTGGTCTTATCGCCAATGCTTTGATGCTAGTTACAGGTACAGTACCTTTGTATACTCAAAAAGAAAATTTATAAAAATATTAAGCATATGTATCCAGAATATTTAGTTGAACCAATGCGTGCTGAACTTACAACCGTAGGTTTTGAAGAATTAAAAACTGCTGAAGCAGTTGATAGCGCCATTACAAGCGAAGGAACTGTGTTTGTAGTAGTGAACTCGGTATGTGGTTGTGCAGCTGCAAACGCGCGTCCGGCAGCAAAATTAGCTGCAGCAAATGAAAAACACCCTACAAAATTGGTAACGGTTTTTGCTGGTATGGAAAAAGAAGCGGTTGACAGAGCTAGAGGTTATATGTTGCCTTTTCCTCCATCATCACCTTCAATGGCTTTATTTAAAGATGGTAAATTAGTTCATATGATAGAGCGTCATCAAATAGAAGGCCGTCCGGCGCAAATGATTGCCGATAGCCTTATTGGTGCTTTTGAGCAGTACTGCTAGAAATAAAAAAATATAAAAGAGGGAGCCTGAAAATATCAGGCTCCCTCTTTTTGCGCTTAATATTATTTAAAGAGCAGAAAATATAAAGGTGCTTATAGAACGCGGTGGTAGGG
>NZ_JBFTIZ010000158.1:0-9237 GCF_056395165.1 Pedobacter sp. 10L46_2 | reverse complement strand
GTTTATACCTTTGCTAAGGATAAAGAAGGTGGTATTTGGATAGGTACTTATTTTGGCGGGGTTAATTATTATCCAAAACCATTTACCTTCTTTGATAAGTTTTTCCCACAAAACAATAAGCGGTCACTTAGTGGAAGTGCCATACGCGAGATCTGTAACGATAAATTCGGGAACTTATGGGTGGGTACAGAAGATGCCGGAGTAAACAAGATTTCGCCCAATGGAGATTTCACAGCCTTTATTCCTGATGGATCTAAAACCAGTATTGCTCATACGAATATCCATGGTTTAAAAGCCATCGGCGACGAATTATGGATAGGGACCTACGAACAGGGCTTGGACATATTAGATATAAAATCGGGCAAAGTAATCAGGCATTACGACAAAGGAGATGCCCCAAATGCGCTTAAAAGTAACTTTGTTGATTGCTTTTATCAAACCCGTTCCGGAAATATTCTGGTTGGTACTGCCGATGGGTTGCATCGTTATAATAAAACCACACGGGATTTTACCCTAATTAAAGAGGTTCCGCAAAATTTCCATTATACAGCGATTACAGAAGATGCTGATGGCACGATCTGGACAGCAACAATAAGCGGTGGCCTTTTGTATTTTAACCCTAAAACGAATAAACATGGTTTTTATAGAAATGTTGCGCAAAACGAAAACAGCTTAAGTGATAACTTTGTAAACGGGGTATTCATCTCTGCTGATAAAACACTGTGGGTGACCACGGAAAATGGTTTAAACCAATTCAATCCTGTAGATAAAACATTTAAACGATACGGCACTAAGGATGGCTTCCCAAGCGATGTTTTCTATAAAACAGAAGAGGATAAGGTAGGTAATTTATGGATCAGTTCCTCTAAAGGACTAATCTGCTATAATCCCAAAACAAAGAAAATAAGGGTATACACCACAGCCAACGGATTGTTGAGCGATCAGTTCAATTATAACTCGTCATTTCAGGATGCCAGCGGCCAGATCTATTTTGGTAGTGTAAATGGTTTGGTAAGCTTTAACCCTTCACAATTCAAACAGAACACTATTGTACCTCAGGTTTACATTACAGGCTTCCAGGTATTTAATCAGGAATTGTTGATCAATGCAGAAGGCTCTCCGCTTAAAAAATCAATATCCTATACAGATCAAATCAACCTTAATTATGATCAGTCTACCTTTAGTATTGATTTTGCAGCACTTGCGTATACCGATCATGAAACTGCAGAATATGCATATAAGCTAGAAGGGGTTGATAAAGATTTTACCTATCTAAAAAAGAACAGAAGGGTGTTCTATACTAAGCTTAGCCCGGGTAAATATACCTTTCTTGTTAAGGGTGCTAACAGCAGTGGCGTATGGAATGAAACCCCAAGGGAACTGATCATAGAAATATCTCCTCCATTCTGGTTAAGTGGTTGGGCTTATTTGTTTTATCTATTGTTATTTATTGCTGCAGTTTATGCTTTGGTGGTGTACACCACCAATAAAATTAAATTTAGAAACAAGAGGCGGATAGAGCAGCTGGAGAACCAAAAAGAAAGGGAAATTTATGAGGCTAAAATTGAATTCTTTACGCAAATCACACATGAGATAAGAACACCACTTACCTTAATAAAAGGACCATTAGAAACAGTCATAAAAAAATATGCCCCGGTTCCAGAGGTGCTTAACTATCTGCTTACGATGGAAAAAAATGCAGACAGGCTATTACATCTAACTAACCAACTGCTCGATTTCAGAAAGATAGAGTCTAAGGAATATAGCCTTAACCTCATGAAAAGCAACATCAGCGAAATCTTAAGAGAGCATTACCTAAGGTTCAAAAATGCAGCTGAAGAAAAGCAGATCCACTTTCAACTCAATTTACCACACACAGAGTTTTATAGCAAAGCAGATGCCGAAGCACTTAATAAAATTTTAAGCAATTTACTAAGCAATGCCATTAAGTATTCCGATAAAAGAGTAGATATATTGCTGCTTAGTACTGATCCTGACTCTAACCAGTACGCTATAGTGGTTAAAAATGATGGTTTTTTAATCCCGGAAGAAATGAGGGAAAGAATCTTTGATTCTTTTGTCAGGTTAAAGGAAACATCCAATCAAATCGGTACAGGTATAGGCTTGGCACTTGCACGCTCTTTATCCAGGTTACATGGTGGCACTTTAACATTTCATGCCGATGAAAATGAAATGAATGTGTTTGAAGTAAAATTGCCCTATTACCCAACTAACGAACCCATTGAAGAAAAGTCAGTTCAACAGGAAATTATTACCGTCCCGGTTTATCAGGAAGTAAGCCCGGAAATTGAAAATACAATTCAAGAAGCTAAACCACTGATTTTGCTGGTTGATGATAATGCTGATATTCTCCAGTTCATTGCTAAAGAACTCAGCTCTACGTACAATTGCATTACTGCGGCTAATGGTCAGATAGCGCTTGACATGATAAAAGAGCACTCTGTGCAACTGATCGTTAGCGATGTAATGATGCCGGTTATGGATGGCTATGAACTCTGCAGGCAGATAAAAACCAATCTTGATTATAGCCATATTCCCCTTATTTTGCTTACAGCAAAAAGTGCATTTCAATCAAAGATAGAAGGCTTGGAAATAGGCGCCGACGCATATATAGAGAAACCCTTCTCACCACAGCATTTACAAGTGCAAATTCAAAACCTGTTATTCAACAGAAATCAGTTAAAAGACTACTTCGTAAGGTCGCCTTTAATTCATATAAAAAGCATTGCCCATACTAAGCCTGATGAGATTCTTTTAGAGAAACTGAACGATTTTATCCTTAAAAACATTGCAAACCGTGATCTGGATGTAGATAAGCTTGCCGAAACATTAAACATGAGTCGGGCCACGTTTTATCGCAAAATAAAGTCCATCTCTAACCTGTCGCCAAACGAGCTCATCAATATCACACGACTTAAAAAAGCGGCAGAACTACTTGTAGAAACAAATTATAAAATCCAGCAAATAGCTGATTTAACGGGTTTTACCTCTCAATCTCAATTAGGTAGGGCATTTACAAAGCAGTTTGGGGTAACACCGTCAGAGTATGCTAATAATTTCATCAGGAAAAATGAATAAATTAGAGCATGAACCGCAGAACACAATATAAGTTAAGGCAGCTTGGAATAATTATAATTGCATGGCTCATTATTGGCTTTATAATGGCCGTTTACGATCATATGATATTATATACCAATAATTCATTGGGGCCATCTTCCGACTATACTTTTCTTTCATCGGTTATTAGAAACATGTTTGCTGCGCTGGTCGGCGCTCTTTTAGGCGGAAGTTTGCTCGTATTCTTTGTAAACGTAAAGTACCAGGACAAGTCTTACGGCTATACCGTACTTGCGGTAATGATATCTTTTGTACTTATTATTTTGTTCATCAACGTCTTGTTCCGTATTTTTTCTGTTCAGGATACGCACCGGCTTTTTAAAAATGGTCTTGCCTGGGGTATAGTAGTGGCTGTTACCCAATTGCTTCTGCAAATCAATAGCAAATTTGGCCATGGCACGTTCTGGAACATTGTACGCGGAAAATACAATACTCCTAGAGAGGAACAGCGCATTTTTATGTTTCTCGATATCAATTCATCCACAACAATAGCCGAACAATTGGGTGATCAAAAGTACCATGAATTTCTTAAGGACTTCTTTACAGATATTACCAACCCCATACTGGACAACAAGGGAGAGATATACCAGTATGCAGGCGACGAAGTTATTGTGGCCTGGAAGTATGAGGACGGGATTGAAAACAGCATGTGTGTACGGTGTTTTTTCGATATTAAGACCTACATTAACAATATAAAAAATAAATACCTGAAGCGTTACGGTGTGGTGCCTACCTTTAAAGCCGGAATCCACTGCGGTAAAGTTGTTGCAGGCGAAGTAGGAATAATTAAGCGGGATATAACCTATTCTGGTGATGTATTAAATACAACTTCCAGGATACAGGGAATGTGTAAACAGTATGACGAGGAGGTAATTGCATCTTCAGAACTCATAAATAAGCTTCAGTTAACCAGCAGTTATATAGTAGAGACCCTTGGGTCAATAAAATTAAAAGGCAAAGAGCACGAAATGTTATTAAGCTCTGTTAAACCAATTATTTGTTCATAAAAATATCTCTTAATATGTCATTACATGCGTTGCCAATACTATCATCAATATTAGATAACGACTTTTATAAAATTACCATGCAGCAGGGGGTAACCCGTTTATTTCCTTCTGCAAAAGCACGGTATGCATTTATAAATCGGGGCAAACATTCATTTCCTGATGGTTTTGCAAAAGCATTAAGAGAGGCAGTAAATGAAATGGCCACATTACAAATAAGCAGAGAAGAAAAACACTTTTTGCAGGTAAATTGCCCGTATCTTGATCCTGTATATCTTGATTTTCTGGAAGGATACCGTTACAATCCTGAAGAAGTACACATTGCACAAAACGGAGATCAGCTTGAGGTACATGTAGAAGGCCTGTGGTACCGAACCATTTTATGGGAAGTACCATTAATGTCGCTCATTTGTGAGCTCTTCTATGTCCTTAATGATTCCCAAAGAATCTCTAACGACGAGGTAATTAACCATACTAAAGAAAAGATCGAAAACTACCGTCGTTTAGGCGTTACAGTAGCAGAATTTGGTACCCGTCGTCGGTACTCTTATCAGGTCCATAGATTGGTACTCCAGGCACTTAGCCAATACGGAGATGGTTCGTTTATAGGCACCAGCAATGTACATATGGCCATGATCCACAAAACAAAACCTATTGGAACCCATGCCCATGAATGGTTTATGTTTCATGCCGCACGTTATGGCTTTAAAATGGCCAATGCAACAGGATTGGAGCATTGGGTAGCCGTTTATCGTGGCGATTTGGGCATTGCATTATCTGATACTTATACTACCGAAGTGTTCTTTAAACAGTTCGATAAAATGTTTTCGAAGCTGTTCGATGGCGTTAGGCACGATAGCGGTGATGCACTGCTTTTTGCCGATAAAGTAATTTCGCATTACAACAGCATGGGTATCGATCCCAGAACCAAAACCATAATTTTTTCTGATGGATTGAACTATGAAAAAGTCGCACGCATTGCTGATCATTGCCGTGATAAAATCGGAATGTCATTTGGAATAGGTACAAACCTTACCAACGATGCCGGGCCTACAGCAATGAATATTGTGATTAAAATGACTGAGGCACAGCCAAAGGATGGAGAGTGGACTGAGGTTGTAAAGCTTTCTGACGAACATGGAAAGTACACAGGAACCGAACGCATGATCAATCTGGCTAAAACCATTCTGGAGATAGATTAGAAAAGAACAGTTTTACGCAACGAATTTGTTGTTATTTCTTTAAGTCGCAGGAAATTATCTAGTTTTAGTACTTAAAATAAACTAAACACATGAAATCAAAAACTTTGTTTAACTGCTGTATGGCCGTTATTATCTTTATCATTGGCAGCACATTGCAATCGATTGCCGCTGCCCCTCCAAAACAATTTTATCAAATAACGGTATATCACCTTAAAAGCAAAGCTCAGGAAGAAAGGGTTGATAAATACCTTTCAGAAGCTTATGTGCCAGCTGCACACCGACTAGGTGTTAAAACAGTAGGCGTATTTAAAGCTGCGGATATAGACACGGCTAGCGATAAAAAGATCTATGTATTTCTTGCTTTTCAATCACTAAAACAGTTTAGCGAGGTATCCCAATTGCTTTTAAAGGATAAAGAACTGGCAATTAAGGGAGCTGATTATGTAAACGCAGCTTACAATGATGCCGCTTTTGTAAGAAAGGAAAACATCATTTTAGAGGCATTTACAGGAATGCCAACATTAAAGAAACCCGTATTCAGTAATGCCAAAAGCGAGCGTATATATGAATTACGTAGCTACGAAAGTGCTTCCGAAAAGCAGCATGTCAATAAAGTTCAAATGTTTAACAATGAAGAAGTTGAAATATTTGATCGTATAGGTAGCCAGGCCGTATTCTACGGTGAAGTATTAGCTGGTAGCCGTATGCCAAACCTAATGTATTTAACCACTTACAGTGATAAAAAATCGAGAGACGAACATTGGAAAGTTTTTGGTGCCGATCCGAAATGGAAACGCGTATCAGCTTTACCTGAATATCAGAATAATGTTTCAAGAAACGATACTCAATTCATCGTTCCAACTGAATACTCTGATTTTTAAATTTTATGAATATAAAACATACAGTTTTACTGATTGTGTTACTTTGTGCAAACAGTGTATTTGCACAAAGTAAACACAGTAAAACATCGCGGTTTAAAAGCTATAAGGGTTTAATTATGGCTGGCTATCAGGGCTGGCATAACGCAGCCGAAGATGGTGCTGGYCGAGGCTGGTATCACTACCAATCTAAAGGAAAATTCGAACCTGGAAGTACAAATGTCGATTTATGGCCCGAAACAAGTGAGCTAAAAAAGGTATATCAAACATCTTTTGTACATGCTGATGGCAGTGCAGCTTATCTGCCAAGCGCCCACGATGCATCAACTGTCGAAATTCATTTTAAATGGATGAAAGATTACGGACTAGACGGCGTATTTATGCAGCGCTTTGTAGCAGAGATCAAGGGAAAGTCTGGTCGCAATCATTTCAATACAGTGCTTGGAAATGCACTAAAGTCCTCACAAAAATATGGAAGGGCAATCTCTGTTATGTACGATCTGTCGGGTACCACAGACAGAGTTGACGTGCCGGTGCTCATTAACGATTGGAAAAACCTGGTCGACAGTATGAAAATAACCAGCCAGGGAAACAATCAAACCTATTTATACCACAACGGAAAACCTCTTGTGGTTTTGTGGGGAGTTGGATTTGGAGATAACCGGAAGTATACCCTAAAGGATGTTGCTAAAATGGTCGATTTTTTAAAGAATGATCCGGTTTATGGCGGCTGTTCAGTAATGTTAGGCGTACCCACTTACTGGCGTGAATTTGGAAACGATACAGAAAAGAACCCATTGCTTCATGAGATCATAAAAAAAGCAGATATCATTCATCCATGGACCATTGGCAGATATGGCAATGAAACTGCATATAATAAATACGCAGAGGTTCAAAAAGGAGACATCGCCTGGTGTAAGCGAAATAAGCTCGATTATGTTGGAGTTGTTTTTCCGGGCTTTAGCTGGCACAATATGAATCCAAAATCGCCGTCTAACCAAATTCCAAGAAACAGGGGCAAGTTCTTTTGGAAACAGCTCTCTACGGCCGTAAAAAACGGCGCAGAGATGCTTTATGTAGCCATGTTTGATGAGGTAGACGAGGGAACCGCTATTTTTAAAATATCTAAAAACCCACCCGTTGGCGCAAGCACTTTTGTGAAATTTGAAGAAGATATTCCTTCTGATTACTACTTATATCTTTCAGGATACGCCGGTAAAATGCTTAGAAAACAAGTTCCTTTCACAGAAGATGTTCCTTTGCCGCCAAAGCAAAAATAATTTTCCTAATTTTCCATGGATAATTAATCAAATCATTAAATGAAGGTTGCGTTAAACAGAAAAGGTTTTACATTGTGTTTTTTGTTGCTGGCTACTAGCGTATGTTTTGCTCAGAAAAAGGTTAAAAAGCAGATGGTCAGCGATAGGGCCTTTTGGCTGCAACAAATGGATAAGATGGTAAGACCCGTGCTATACGACCTCTCTAACGATAGTCTGAGGATAAAAATGCCACAGGTAACCTCTAATACCACCGATAATAAGGCACAACGAATACAAGTGCAATATCTTGAAGTTTTAGGCAGGGTTTTGAGTGGCATCGCGCCTTGGTTGCAATTAGAGGATGGTGATGCTGCGGAAAAGGATTTGCGCCAGCAGTACCGTAATATGGTGTTGAAAGGACTTGCTAATGCGCTAGATTCGAATAAAAAGGACTTTATGCGCTTTGATTTGGCAGGTCAGCAATTGGTAGATGCCTCATTTTTGTCTTTTGCTTTTATAAGGGCTCCCTGGCTTTGGGAAAATCTTGGTAAACAGGAAAAAGACCGACTGGTGAGCTCTATAAAAACCACCAGGAAATTTAAACCTGGTTTTTCAAACTGGTTGCTTTTTTCGGCAATGAACGAGGCATTTTTGTGTAAGTACGGGTTCCAGTGGGATCCAATGAGGGTCGATTATGCCATGCAACAGCTAGAACAATGGTATGTTGGAGATGGGCTTTATTCTGATGGACCCGTCTTTGCATTCGACTACTATAATAGCTTTGTAATTCACCCTTATCTGGCAGCAATAACTGAAACTGTCAATAAAAAGACCAATGGGTATAACGCATTATCCGAAAAAATAAAGAAACGTAATGAACGCTTTGCGGTAATTCAGGAAAGGATGATTAATACGGATGGAACCTATCCCGCAACCGGTCGATCTCTCATTTATCGTGGAGCAGCATTTCATCACCTGGCCGATATGGCATGGCGTAAAGCACTGCCAAAGCAACTAACGGCTGCTCAGGTACGTTGTGCACTTACTGCTGTAATTAAAAAAACATTAGAAAGCCCATCCACTTATAAAAATGGATGGCTTTCTCTTGGCGTTTATGGTCAGCAACCGGCTATAGCAGACACTTACAACAATCAGGGAAGTCCTTATTTGAGCACCAGTATATTCCTGCCGCTTGGCTTACCTTCAACAGATCCCTTCTGGGCAAATCTACCAGAAAAATGGAGTGCTCAAAAGATTTGGAGTGGCGAAGATTTTCCAAACGACCATGGGGTAGATCTTAGATAATGTCAAAGCTAATCTGCAGCCTTAAAAACATAATTACCAGAACCAATTTCTAGTAAAGCGAAACCCTTTTTAATGCCCTTAAATACAACTTCCTTATTGTTTTTTATAAGCATTTCTCCTTCGTAGATCTTTGTATTTTCTGATGCAGGTATATAGATTGTGGCTTTGGAGTTTACAGGCACCTCAACCTTCAGTTCAAAGTTGTTCTCAGTTTTATTCCAATCAGAAACAATGTTTCCGTAAGGGGTTTTATAGCTGGCTCTTGCATGGGTAATATTACCAACCTGTTCAGGTTTTATTTCCAGTTTATTATAAGCTATTGCATCAGCAGAAGCTTTTATCCCACCCAGGCCACTGTACAACCATTCCATCAAATGACCCAGCATAAAATGGCTTTTATCCCACCCAGGCCACTGTACAACCATTCCATCAAATGACCCAGCATAAAATG
>NZ_JBFTIZ010000157.1:0-9294 GCF_056395165.1 Pedobacter sp. 10L46_2 | reverse complement strand
TCTCCGGAAGTTTGTAAGGCCTGGGAGAAAGCTTTCGCTAGATATGATACTCCGAAAACGCGAAAAGTGTTTTTAAGAATAGGGATGGTTTTGCAACAAAATGGTGGCATTTTAAAACCATTCCTGAATATGGCTAAGTTTGGACTAGGCGGCAAAATAGGCACAGGTAACCAATACATGACCTGGATACATGAGCAGGATTTTACGGATCTGATTAGATATACAATCTTAGATGCTGATTTTAAAGGAATTGTTCATGCAGCCAGCCCTTTTCCGGTAACTAATAAAGAATTTATGAAAACGATCAGACAGTCTGTTAACATTCCCTTTGGGTTACCAAACCCTGCTATATTTATTAAAATAGGTGCTGTTTTTATTGGTACAGAGGCAGAACTTGTCCTTTCAGGAAGAAGAGTGGTATCGTCAGTTTTGGAAAAGAATGGATTTAAATTCAAATATCCCTACCTTCACGATGCAGTAACAAGGTTGTTAAACGAAAATAAATTATCATTAAGTAAGAAATAAATTATAGTGGGAAAACCAGATTTTGATGCAGTAGTGGTTGGTTCAGGGCCAAATGGTTTAGCAGCTGCCATAGCATTACAACAGGAAGGCCTGTCGGTACTGATTATTGAGGGAAAGAATGAGATTGGTGGCGGATTAAGGTCTGCCGAATTTACCTTACCTGGCTTTGTGCATGATGTTTGTTCTGCTATTCATCCGCTTGCAATTGGCTCGCCATTTTTTAATACACTTCCGCTTCAGGATTATGGATTGTTTTATACATTTCCAGATCTTGCTGCTGCTCATCCATTTGATGACGGTACGGCGGCTGTCCTGGGAAGTTCTATAGAAGAAACTGCAAGATTGCTTGGCGACGATGAACAAGCCTATCTTAAATTATTAAAGCCGCTTGTTAAAGACTGGCCAGATATAGCAGTCGATGTTCTTGGTCCTTTGCATTTTCCTAAACACCCCATTGCTATGGCTAAATTTGGATTAAATGCACTTACATCGGCAACTTTCTTAGCTAAAAGATTTAAAACTAAAGCCGCAAGAGGATTATGGGCCGGAATGGCAGCACACTCTATTCAACCACTGTCTAACTTAACAACATCGGCAATAGGGTTAGTATTAATGGCTGCGGCACATCTAAAAGGATGGCCTATTCCCGTGGGCGGATCAAAAGAAATTGCAAATGCATTGTCATCTTATTTTATTGCGTTAGGAGGTAAAATTGAAACGGGACGTTATATAAAATCTTTAGATGAATTGCCTTCTTCCCGAACGGTATTATTTGATGTAACACCAAAGCAATTGTTGCAAATAGCTGGTCATAAGTTTTCTTCCATTTATAAATGGCAATTGGAAAGATATCGCTACGGAATGGGCGTTTTTAAAGTTGATTGGGCATTGGATGAAGCCATTCCCTTTACTGCAAAAGAAGCACGTCACGCTGGAACGGTACATATTGGCAATACGCTGGAAGAAATTACCTTATCTGAAAAGCTTAGCTGGCAGGGTAAACATGCCGACAAACCTTTTGTATTACTTGCGCAGCAAAGTTTATTTGATACATCGAGGGCTCCGGAAGGAAAGCATACGGCATGGGCTTATTGTCATGTGCCAAATGGATCGGTAACAGATATGACTGAAACTATTGAAAAACAAATAGAGCGCTTTGCTCCCGGTTTCAGAGATAGGATATTGGCAAAGCACACCATGAATACCGCACAGGTGGAGGCTTACAATCCAAATTATATAGGAGGAGATATTAACGGTGGTGTAATTGACCTTGGACAGATTTTTACAAGACCAGCTTTACGCAGTTCACCTTATCGAACTTCTGCAAAGGGTCTATATCTGTGTTCCTCATCAACTCCTCCGGGAGGGGGAGTACATGGAATGTGTGGTTATCACGCCGCAAAACGCGCCTTAAAAGACGTTTTCTCTATCACAATTTAAAACAAAACAAACACAATACACAAATCAAACTAAATTCAAATGTCAGAAACTAAAAAACTAAACATTCATGAAGATTGGGTAGTAGTTATCCTTGGAGCATTAACAATCATTTTAACGCTTTCAGGACTGCTATTGCCCGTTCCAGTATTTAACTGGTCCAGCATAGCTGATCTCACCTCATCAGTACTTACAGCATCCAACCTTGGGTATATTGGATTGCAATTTATATTGGTAATCATCATAGCTGCATTGGGTTCTTTTTTAACAGGGAAATCTGTTAAAAGCGCAGTGCTAACCTTTCCATCTGTTTACGTTTTAACCATGATAGCGCTTGTGCTTGCAGGCAATAGCCAGGTTAAAGCATTGAATTTGGAAGCAGTAATTTTTAGTCTGGCTATTGGTTTGGCAATCAGTAACTTTTTTAAGTTACCAGAATGGTTTAAATCAGCTTTATCTACCGAGCTGTTTGTTAAAATAGGGTTGGTGTTGTTAGGTACAAGTGTAATCTTTTCTGATGTATTAAAGGCGGGCTCTCTGGGCCTAATCCAAGCCTTGGTTGTAGTGCTTTCTGTATGGTACTTTGCATTTTGGCTGTGTAAAAAAATGAAGATAGATGATGAGTTAACCATGATGATTTCCAGTGCAGTTTCTATTTGTGGTGTATCAGCAGCAATAGCTACATCAGGGGCCATTAAAGGCGATTCAAAAAAACTATCCTATGTGATATCCATGGTACTTATTACGGCAATACCTATGATGATCTTTATGCCTTATATTGCGGCCTACTTTCATTTTCCGCAAGCAGTTACAGGCGCATGGTTAGGCGGTAGTATAGATACAACTGGGGCAGTAGTCGCGTCAGGTTCTTTGGTAGGAGAGGAAGCGTTAAAAATCAGTACCATTGTTAAATTTTCTCAAAATGTATTGTTAGGTATTGCAGCATTTGCGATTTCAGTATACTGGACATACACACAACATCCTGCCGGAAAAGATAAAGAAAGTAAACCAACGCTTAAAGTGATTTGGGAGCGTTTCCCTAAATTTGTAATCGGCTTTATTGCGGCCTCATTATTATTTTCTTTCTTCATTACTCCAGAAGTAAATGCCGAAGTTAAAGGTAGCTTAAAGAACTTACAGGGACTTTGGTTTGTACTTGCCTTTACCAGTATCGGATTAGAAACCAATTTTGCGGACCTGTTTGGTAAGAACAGTAAGAAACCTTTCTATGCCTTTTTAATTGCACAAGGCTTCAATATTATCATCACTTTAATCATAGCATTTATACTTTTTAGGTAGTAGAAAAAGATATTGTATTGAGGGTGCATCATAATTTTATGATACACCCTCAGTAATAACTAAATGTTTTGATCCTGCATATTCAGACGGGGTCATTCCAAACTGTTTAACAAAACATCTTCCAAATTGCGCTTGCGAGCTAAACCCCGTCATAGAAGCAATTTTTAATATTTTGTAGTTTCCTTCAACTAACAATTCTGCTGCTTTTTTAAGCCTTGTTATATTAATCAGTTCATGTGGCGAAAGATTAGAGATCGCCTTTATCTTTCTGTATAATGTTGGTCTGCTCATGTTCATTGCATCTGCCAGCAGATCTACATCTAGTGATTTATTATCAATGTTTTTATTTATAATTTCATTTAGCTTTTCAAGAAATGCTTCATCGGCTTTATTGTATGCCATGCTTTTAATGTGCACCAAAGGAGAGCTGGCAAAGTAATTCTTAATCTTATCACGACTGGCAAGCAGATTTGAAATCTGGGTAAGCAAATGATCCGGAGAAAATGGTTTTTCCAGGTAAGCATCAGCACCAACTTCCAGACCTTCAATTTTAGACTGCAACGTGTTTTTTGCTGTTAACAGGATAATCGGAATATGCGTGTATTCCAGATTGTCTTTAACGGCCTTACACAATTCATAACCATCCATTACAGGCATCATAATGTCGCTGATAATTAAATGAATACTTTTTTGTTTTAAAACATCCAAAGCTTCCTCTCCGTTACCGGTYTGGATTACCTGAAAATCTTTAATCAATTTATCTGTTATAAATTCCCTGATCTCAATGTTGTCTTCAACCAGTAAAATAACAGGAGATTCTATGTTTTTATTTTCTTGTGTAACCTCCCTAACTACTGGTAATTCATCTGGCAGGTCGTCATTTATTTTAAATTCTCTTTCATGATGCTTAGGTAAAACAAGAGAGAATACATTCCAAATGCCATCATTAGTCCTAAGTTGCAATGTTCCCTCATGTAGTTCTGCCAATGAACGGGCTAAGGGTAAACCTATTCCTGTACCTCTTTGATTTTTATTGCTTTCCATTCTATAAAATGGCTCAAAGATTTTTTTATGCATGTTAAACGGAATAAGATCCCCATCGCTTTTTACTTCGATATCAAAATTATTCGGATCTGAATTTAAAGTAATAGCAATCTGTTCAGAGGCATATTTAACCGCATTGTCAATCAAATTACTGAGTATCTTATTTAAAGCTTCGGGGTCTGCATATGCATAAAGTGGTTTCTCTGGTGAATTAACAGTTAACCTAAGCTCCTTTTGTTCCATCGCTGATTTATACCTTAAGCAATTTTCTTCCAGTAACTTGCTCACGTTAATGTTTACAAAGTTGAGGTTAAACCCTTTAATTTCAGTTTTTCTAAAGTCCAGCAACTGATCTGTTAACTCAATTAACCGATTGGTATTCTTCTTCATGATCACCAGGTTATCCGTAATAGCAGGTATCTCTTCGGTCTTTTTCATTACCTCCTCTAGTGGTCCTTTAATTAAAGTTAGCGGAGTACGAATCTCATGGGTAACATAAGTGAAAAACTCAATCTTAGCATGATACAGTTCTTTCTCTTTTTTCGATTCCCACAATTCAATTTTGCGCTTATTTTTGTTGCTGATGCGTTGATGATAATAACGGATAGCATAGTATATAGCCACTGCAATTACTAAGGCATAAAATAAAAAGGCAAGCGGACTGGCCCATATAGGTGGTTTTATAATGATCTTTAGCTCAGTGATTTTGTTGCTCCACATACCACTGCTGTTTGCTGCCTTTAACTTGAATACGTATGTGCCAGGAAATAAGTTTGTGAAATATACCTTCCTGTTGGTTTTTAAATAAGTCCAGCTTTTATCCAATCCTTCCATTTTAAAGGTATATTCAGTCATTTCCGGCGCTGTATACCCCAAAGCGGCAAAGTCTATACTAAAAGTCGATTGGTCATGGGCCAGCTCAATCTCGTCTGTAAAGTTAATGGAGCGGCTTAAAGGAGAATTCTTCTTATTAATTTCTATCTCTTTATTATAAACCTGAAAACCGGTGATGTAAACCGGTGAGACAAATTTATTCTGTCTGAACTGATCGGGAAAGTAACTAATCAACCCTTTTACGCTGCCAAAATACATCCTTCCATTAGCATCTTTAAATGCGGAGCTATAATTGAATTGATCACTAAGAAGCCCATTCGCCTTAGTGTATGATTTAATTCGATTGGTAGCAGGGTTAAAGCATACCAGGCCTCTCGAGGTACTTATCCATAGATTACCATTCCTGTCTTCGAGAATTTTATAGAATACGTTACTCAGAAAGCCGCTTTTGCTGTTATACCTCCTAAAGTTTCGTTCCTTCTCATTAAACTGATTTAAACCATTTTCTGTGGCCACCCACAAACCTCCGTTTGCATCTTCAAACGTGCTGTTTATGGCATTGGAACTTAAACTTTTTCTATTATTTTCTTCGTATTTGTAATAACCGGATGTTCTATTGGTCGGATTATAAAAATAAAGTCCATCTCGTAAAGAACTTGCCCAAATAGTACCATGGCTATCTTCAATCAGATTTGAATAATGCAGGTTCCCGGGCACTTCGTTTAGCAAGGTGAAGTCGTTGCCCGCTCTATTGTAGCGGTACAAGCCAAATGATGTACCCACCAGAATTTCGCCCGACCGGGTTTTAAGCAGACTTTCAATAAAATTGCTTTTCAATTCATTTGGGGCTTGTCCGGCACGATAATGTCTGATCACTTTCGACGTTTTTATATCCATTACATCCAGTCCACGCTCAAAAGTTCCAATCCATAGCTCATCATCCACAACAAGTAACCCGTGAATGTTTGTATGTGATATACTTGTTTTATCTCCGGTAGGCTTAAAATGCTCAAAAACACCTGTTTTATGGTCCAATTTATTTAGCCCGCCATCTTCGGTACCAATCCAGATATTACCCTCTTTGTCGTTACAAATCTCTCTAACCGCGTAGCCGCTTAAACTGTTGCCTCCGCCCTGGGGGAAGAATTTGTCGAACGAAGTATATTGATTAGGGTAGTAGTTTACCCCTCCAAAATATGTTCCTGCCCATATTCCTCCTTCTTTATCCCGGGCTAATGTATATACCGCGTTGTCAGAAATTGAATATGGATCGTTAAACTTATTCCGCAGGTTACTGTATTTACCTGTTTTTATGTTGTAAATGAACAGACCAGATTCTGTAGCTATCCAGTATTCAGTGTTATCTTTAGTAATAAAATCCCTTGCATAGATGGGTGTTTGATCTGGGTTTGCAACTAAAATATCTTTGTAAGTGAGGGTGTTGAGGTCAAATGTTTTAATACCCTGGTTCGATGTCCCAATAAAAAAGAATCCTTTTCCCGTATCATGCAGTTTTTCTATCCAGGACGAAATCGTTGGCTTAGAATTAATAAATACATTATAATTTTCAAACGTATTTTTTTTGTCGTTGTATTTCTGAATAAACCCATCCGTTGTTGAAACCCAAACCTCATCATTTGCAGTAATAGTTAAAGATGTAGCTCCTGAGTATACCCTTTGTTCAAATGTGTTTAGCTTTTTAGATTTCTCGTTATATCTGCAAAGCGTTAAACCTGCTATATACCAGATGTTACCTTTACGATCTAGCTTAATATCCCTTATATCTCTGTTTTTCGTAGATTCAACAAGATCAAAACTTTCATTTAATGGATTGTATTTGTATAGCCCGATCAGTGTGCCAACCCAAATGTTCTCATTCTTATCTTCATAAAGGCTGTGTATAAAGTTATTGCCTATGCTTTTAGGATTGTCGGGGTCATTCCTGAAAATTTTAAAGGTATAACCGTCAAATCTGTTCAGACCATCTTTAGTTCCAAACCATAAAAATCCTTTTCTGTCCTGCAAACTGCAGATTACAGAATTATAAGATAAGCCGTTTTCAACCTGATAATGTCTGAAGGTATATGACTGTGCGAATGTTGAAACGACCACACCAATGAGTATGGATAATATCAATAAAAACTTGTTCAATGCTATTTTATATTGGTTATTATAAAGATAGGTTGAAAACCCCCAAAAAGGAACATGAATTCCTTATTTCTGCCATTATTGGAGGAATTGAGACAAATTGAACAACGTTTGATCAGTAAGATCAAATGTTAATTCCTCAATTAGCATAACAATTCATGCCGTTACGGAATGAGTTGAACCAACCAAATATAAATTGTAAATGAGCATGAAAAAAAAATTACACTTTAGCAAAGAGTTAAAGCTCTGCTTTATTCTTAGTTCATTATTTATCCTCTGTTGCCAGGCAGTATTTGCACAGAGCAACATAACTGGAACCGTATCAGATAAATCGGGACCATTAATAGGAGTTGGGGTGCAGGTCAAGGGAACATCTGCATCTACCACAACAAGTCAGAATGGTGCTTATACCATTTCAGTGCCTAATGCCGGAAATGCAGTTCTTGTGTTTTCTTATATCGGTTACACTACTCAGGAGGTTGCAGTTAACGGCCGATCAACCGTTAATGTATCCCTAGTTGAATCAGCTTCCGATTTAAGTGAAGTAGTAGTAGTAGGTTACGGAACGCAGAAAAAGAAGGACCTCACAGGTGCTATCTCTATTGTAAAGGCATCAGATGTTCAGAAAAGACAAGGAACTACTGTTGCAGAATCATTACAGGGTTTAGCTACCGGTATCAGAGTAAGGGGCGGTGGACAACCCGGTTCGGAAGCGCAGATCCAGATCAGAGGATTAAAGAACTTTGGGGCTAACAATCCGCTGTATGTAATTGATGGTTTGGTTACCAGTGCCAACCGCGACTTTAATCCGGCCGATATTGAATCCATACAAATTCTTAAAGATGCATCTGCAGCAGCCATCTACGGGTCGAGAGCAGCGAATGGCGTAATTATCATTACTACCAAAAGAGGTCTTGATGGTCCTATGAAAATAGAATTTTCAGGAAAAAGTAGCTTGCAAACTATTCCCAGGTATGATCTTGCCGAAACAGAAGAGTTTTCGAGATTAAATTTTATGGCTTATGATAATGCCAAAATAAACCGCCAACAGCTGGATCTAAATACAAATACAGATTGGCAGGATGTAGCATTTAGAACAGGAAATGTACAGGATTATAACCTAAGTTTCTCTGGTGGAAGTAAGGATGCTACCTATTTTGTTTCAGGTGGTTATTTTGGAAACAAAGGTACGGTAATCAGTACTGATTTTGATCGACTTAGTTTTAGAGTTAATACAAAAGGGACCAAAGGCATATTTACCATTGGTGAAAATCTGGCAATAAGCAGTTCCAAAAACAACGAGATGTCGGGTAACCCAATACTTGATGTTGTTCGTATGTTGCCTACTATACCAGTTTATGATGCCGGCCATCCGGGAGGGTATGGTTACGGAGACGAAGCCAAAGCCAGAACATTTGGAACTAATCCGCTTGCTATAGCGAACCTTGAAGATCGTATAAATCAAAATTTAAGAATCAGAGGTAATTTATTCGCTGAATTGCAATTACTTAAGCCATTAAAGTTCAGAACTAGTCTTGGTTACGAAACCAGCAGAGATCATTATACTTATTTGAAAAAGGATGGATTCTGGACACTTAACCAAGCTTATGACCCTGCAATACTAAATGAGAATAGAGGAGAGTCATCCACAGTCCTTATAGAAAACACACTTACTTTCAATAAAGAATTTGGCAGACATTCATTAACAGTTATCGGTGGACAGTCTTATCAAAAAGATAATTATGCTTTAATGTGGGGAACTAAGCGTAATATCTTACAGAACTCTACCACAGGTCACTATTATGATGTTTTAGATCAGGGAAATGAAGCACAAACTGGCGGTTACAGGAATCGCGCAGATCTCATTTCTTACTTCGGCAGGTTAGAATACAATTATGCCGATAAGTATTTACTAAATGCAGTTATCAGAACTGATGGTGTTTCCAGATTTGGGCCTGATTATAAATTTGGTAGCTTCCCATCTGTGTCGGGTGCATGGCGTATCAG
>NZ_JBFTIZ010000156.1:0-10824 GCF_056395165.1 Pedobacter sp. 10L46_2 | reverse complement strand
CATAGATCCTTAGCTTCTGTATAGGAAAGCAGTGTAATCCTTAGTTTATCAATAGCCCTAAAAAGTTGTGTTTGCACTGTTCTTGGAGATATATCTAGAATTTCAGCTACCTCTTTATATCTCATTCCATTTTCTTTAATCAACCTAAAAACCATTTTTGCCTGCAAGGGAAGCTTTTCAATTGCACTATCTAATTTAATATGTAATTCTTTACGTTCTAATTCTTTCTCAGGATTGTTGTTGTCTGAGAATGGATACTCGCCCGACAATTCTAATTCAGTTATATGGATTCCTGAATGCTTTTTTAGATGTTTTAATGATTGATTTCTAACAGCAACAAATAGATATGTTTCCGGATTAATTACATGCAGGTTTCCTTTCCTGTTCTCCCAACACTTTACAAATATTTCTGAAATAATATCTTCTGCAACCTCCTTTTGAGTCACATAGTAACAGCAAAATTTAAAAAGTTTATTGAATAGCGCATAGTATAAAGCCTCAAAGGATTTAACATCGTCTTCAATGGACATTCTGATCCACAGACTGGATAAGTCGGGCTTTACTGTTTTCAATTGCTAAATAGATTGGTTTTTTTCCAATGCAATGTAGTGAATAAAAATAATTTCAAAAAAAATGAATTCCTTGTAGGCAATTTCTTTCTGAAATAGATCCCTTCTCTAAATACGTTGGCTAACCAAGCTCATTTACAATAACCATTTGTAAATAACCGACTGTATTAATAAAAATTATTAAACTAAACTAAACAAATGTATGAAAATGAGGAAAGTTCATTCCACAACCAGTGCCCTAGAAATCACATTTTCTAGCACCACCAAAGGCTTGCGGAAGCTAGTGCTCCTAGCAGTTGCTGCGCTTGGCTTACAGAATACCGCTAAGGCTGAGGGTATTGTAATAAACAAAAGTCTATTTCCAAATCTCTCCAAGGTGGTAAAACACTCCATTAATGTTAGTGAGATGGTTGCTAAAACGGTAACCGGATTGGTAGTCGACGATGCCGGATTGCCACTTCCTGGTGCAACTGTTGCCGCAAAAGGTACCAATGCGATAACAGTTACCGGCGCTGATGGGAAGTTTACCTTAACTGTTCCTGATAATGCCACCATACTGGTCGTTTCCTATATCGGCATGGAATCCCAGGAAGTAAACATCAGCAATTTAACCAATGTAACTATAAAGTTAAAACCTTCAGGTGATGCAAGCCTAACAGAGGTAGTCGTTACCGCTTTAGGTGTAAAACGTGAGAAAAGAGCACTTACCTTCGCGGCACAGCAACTTGCAGGCACAGAACTTACAAAAGCTGGAAGTCCCAATTTCATGGAGGCTTTAAGTGGTAAAGCTGCTGGTGTTGATATCGGCATCAGTAACTCCGGTGTTGGAGGTTCAACAAAAACAGTATTAAGGGGCTCAAAATCAATTGCCGGAAATAGTGAAGCACTTTTTGTAATTGATGGGGTGCCTGTAGTAAATAACAAAGGCGGGCAGGGCCAATGGTGCTATTTTATATGGTAGCCAGGGAGCTAACGGCGTAATTTTAATCAACACCAAGAAAGGTCAGGACGGCAAAATTGCTATCGCTTTAAATTCTACAATAAATTTTAGCAATGCGGCAACATTACCTGAGTTTCAATTTGATTACGGTGCAATAGGTGGCAGCGATTACAGTTGGTCCAAAACAAAGGGGGACTACCAGCGTAACTATATTGATGATTTTTTTCAGACAGGTGTAAATACCATTAATTCCCTATCAGTATCTGGTGGCAATGAAAGAACAACGACCTATTTTTCCTATGGAAATAATAACGCATCGGGCATTGTGCCAACCAGCACTTACAATAAGCATAATGTTACTTTAAGCCAGGAAACAAAATTATTTGATGATAAGGTTACCTTGAGTGGAAATGTGAGGTTCTCCAACGAAAAGTCAAAAAATCGTCCTGGCGCCGGTTATTACAATAATCCGTTAACGGGGTTGTATTTATTTGCCCGTGAAAGAGATTTTGCCGATTACAAAACCAATTATCAAGTTTTTAATACTGAACGAAATCTGTATAAACAAAACTGGTATTCTACTGAAGAAAAACAAAACAACCCATATTGGGAACTATATAATGACCCAAAACTTTCCACTAGTAACAGAGTAATTGCTTCAGCAAAAGCTTCATACGCATTTCTACCACATTTTAAATTTGATGTACGTGGAAACATTGATTATAATGACAGATTATTAGACTATCGTTATGCTGCAGGAGGTAACTCAGTAAGCGTAAGTTCTAACGGAACATGGAATTACACCAAGTATAATGACAAGGCCTTATATGGTGATGCCATCTTAAGCTATGACAACACTTTTGGTAAATTCAGCTTGAATGGCGTTGTGGGAGGAAGTATACAGGATTATACGTTTAATGATGGGATGACTTTTGCCAACGGCACAACACCGCTCCAGTACCCGAACTTTTTCAGTTTCGCAAACCTGCCTTATAATCTGGTTATCAATCAGACCTACAGCAGAGTTCAGAAACAGGGCTTATTTGCCAATGCCTCTCTAGGGTTCAAAGATATGCTCTATGTAGATCTGGCAGGACGCAATGACTATGCTTCTACACTGGCAACTACTGGCAACGATTCCTATTTTTATTATTCGGCAGGTGTGTCCGCTATAATCAGCCAGATGGTAACCATGCCCACAGAAATCAATTTCTTAAAACTAAGGGCATCAACCTCGCAGGTAGGAAATGAGGTGCCATATAATATCGTAAACCCAGGTAATGTTATCGGTGGTGCAGGTGGACCGAACGGCATAGGAGGGATTACCAGAAATACACAGACCCCTTTTGCGACATTGGTGCCTGAAAAGATAATCAGTAATGAGATTGGCCTGGAAAGCCGTTTTTTAAACGATAGACTAACTCTTGATTTTACCTATTATAAAAACACAAGTACCAACCAATTTTTATCTTTGCCAGCCCCTTCGGGTTCCGGTTACACCTTTTACTATGTGAATGCAGGTAAGGTGACCAACCAGGGTTTTGAGTTAACGTTAGGTGGAGACCCAATAAAAAACGAAAACTTCCGGTGGAACACCTCCGTTAACCTATCGCAGAACAAAAACAAAATTGTAGAATTAATTGCCGATAATCCCGGTTATCAGGTAGGTAGCGATAGTGAAGGTTTTAATTCAATAATCAAAGCTGGCGGGTCATTTAACGACTTATACATTTTCAAATTTGCACGAAATGCTTCAGGGCAGATTATATTAGATGATGCTGGAAAACCAAGTAAGGCTGCAACTCAGGAATATGTTGGAAATTTAAATCCAAAGTTGATAACCGGCTGGAATAACACATTTACATATAAAAACTTGAGTTTAAGTACCTTGGTAACGGCTAAGTTCGGCGGTGTTGCTTTCTCTAAAACTGAAGCTTTTCTGGATTCTTACGGAGTAAGTAAAAGGACCGGCGAAGCACGAGATGCAGGAAGTATTCCGATTAATGCCATAATGGGTACTACCCCTCAAAGCTCAATTGACCCTGCGTTGTACTATTCAACAATCGGTGATAGAAATGGGATTATGGAGCCTTATGTATTCTCCCGCACCAATGTCCGCTTGGCCCAGGTATCTTTAGCCTATAATTTGCCAATTAAAGGTTCGGCTATTAAATCAGCTTCCATTTCATTAATTGGGCGCAACCTGTTTTTCTTCTATAAAAAATCACCTTTCGATCCGGAGCAGGCGATGAGTACCAACAATAGCATGCAGGCCAATGATATTTTTGCTGTACCTGGTACACGTTCTTACGGGCTAAATCTTAAGTTAAACTTTTAATGTCTTAAAATAATGAAAAAAATATGTTTAATGGTGTTTGCCTTGATCGTACTCAACTCCTGCACCAAGAATTTCGAAGAGATAAATACAAATCCAAATCAAATAACAGATAAAATGCTGGAGCAGGACTTTAATCTGGTTGGATCTTCCTTCTCGGTTATGTTATTTAACCTGATGGGCCACCAAATTGAAGAAGATCTGTGTTATGATAACTGGATGGGATATATGGGCTCTCCAACGCCTTATGTTGCAGGTGTAAACAATACCACTTACTACCTGCGCTGGATTGATGCCTATTGGAATCGTATATATGGTAGCGTAATGTCTCCATCAAAACAGGTAATACAGCTTGCCGAAGAAAAAGAATTACCATTATTCGGCGATTGGGCAAAATTGGTTAGGATATTAGCCATATCGAAACTAACAGCTATCTATGGTCCGGTGATCTATTCGAATTATGGCACTGCTGGCCTAGGTTCGATCAAATACGACAAGGAGTCTGATCTATATAACAATCTGTTTACGCAGTTAGATCAGATTGAAACAAATTTCAAAGCCAACACATCTTACACTGGATTTACCAAATTCGACCCAAGCTATAAAGGCAACATCGCTTCATGGTTAAAATTACTTAATTCGGTACGTTTCCGTTTAGCAATGCGTTTGGTTAAGGTTAGCCCTATAGTTGCTAAAACAGAAGGAGAAAAAGCCCTGGCTGACCCAGTTGGGTTAATCACTACCAATGCCGAGAATTTCCTTATTTCGTTAAATGGAGAGGTAATGCCTGTTTCGATGATTTCTTTTGACTGGAACGATACCCGTATGGGTGCAACCATGGAATCTTTTATGGTGGGTTTAAAAGATGGACGTATGAATAAATATTTTGCTGAAGTAAGTGATGCCAGTTTAGTTACCGACCATCCTGCATACAAATTTAAAGGTATTCGCAGCGGCGCTTTCATCAATGCCAAAGATGATAGGGTTTCCTATTCTACAGTGAGTACAGATTTCAAATCGGTACAAAACCGAAGAGGGTTTACCGCATCGGAAATCGCTTTTTTGAAAGCCGAAGCGGCATTAAGAGGATGGGCAAATGCAGGAGATGCTAAAACAAACTATGAAAATGGAGTACGCCTCTCTTTTGCCGACTGGGGAGCAGCAGGTGTTGATGCCTATTTGGCTGATGCAACAAGTAAACCAATCAACTATATTGATCCAAAAGACAGTAAAAATAATTTCACAGCACTTTCTACCATTACGATAGCCTGGAATGCTGGTGACGCTAATGAACTGAAACTGGAAAAAATTATCACACAAAAATACTTAGCTACTTTTACCAATACTTTAGAAGCCTGGGTAGATTTTAGAAGGACAGGCTATCCTAAAATTCCGCACGTAGCTAAAAATGATAGTAGTCCGGATTGGGGTGTAATAACAGCCGATCAATGGATAAAACGCCTCGTATTTGTGCCCGCAGAAAGAACCGGTAATGCTGCAGCTGTTGCTGAAGCTGCGACTTTTTTAAGCTCAGGTAAAGACGATATTGCATCACGCTTATGGTGGGATACTACCACTCCGAGTAATTTCTAAACTTTTTCCAACAATAATCCAAAATGGCTGCCTTATGGCGGCCATTTTTGTAACCCGGCTAATTACCAGAAGATCAGGAAATAACGCTCTTGACATAATATTGACAGGTAAAATCCCTTAAAAAAGGGTTATCTGTTGATTTTATGTTACTTTTGTTCATTATACGTTATAAATGGATACTACTTCAAAACTAGCTCTGATTTTAAACGATCCAGATCTGCCTGGGGCACTTAAAGCAATTGCACAAAAGGTACAAAATCAAGAAAGGATTACTTTTGACGAGGGTGTTTATCTTTATGAACATGCCGAACTTGGGTACCTGGGTGCCTTAGCAAATCACATAAGAGAGCAAAAGCACGGTGATAAAACCTATTTTAACCGTAATTTTCATTTAGAGCCGACTAACCTTTGTGTTTACGACTGTAAATTCTGTTCATATTCTCGCTTAATTAAGCAGAAGGAAGAAGGCTGGGCCCTAACGATGGAGGAAATGCTTGATGTGGTTAAAAAGTACGACAACGAACCTGTTACAGAAGTACATATAGTAGGTGGAGTTTTACCTCAATACGATGTTGCTTTTTATTCAGCACTTTTTAGCGCAATAAAAAAACACCGTCCTGAACTTCATGTTAAAGCATTAACACCCGTAGAATATCATTATATATTTAAAAAGGCTAAAATTGACTATGCCACTGGTATGAAATTAATGAAAGAGGCCGGATTAGAGTCAATTCCAGGAGGAGGGGCAGAGATCTTTCATCCTGAGGTAAGAGACCTTATATCTAAAGATAAATGTACCGGCGAACAATGGTTGGCTATACATGAAGAATGGCATAAGCTGGGGATGCGTTCTAACGCAACTATGTTATATGGACATATCGAAAAATATGAACATCGTGTAGATCACATGGAGCAATTACGTCAGTTGCAGGATAAGACAGGTGGTTTCCAGACTTTTATTCCGCTTAAATTCAGAAATCAGCACAACCAGATGAGTAATGTGCCGGAAGTATCTGTAATTGAAGACTTGAGGAATTATGCAATTGCGCGTATTTACATGGATAACTTTGATCACATTAAAGCCTATTGGGCAATGATCAGCAGACAAACTGCTCAACTTTCATTAAACTTTGGGGTAGACGATATAGATGGTACGCTAGATGATACCACTAAGATCTATTCAATGGCCGGCGCCGAAGAGCAAACTCCTGCAATGAGTACACAAGACCTCGTAAATCTCATAAAACAGGTAAAACGTAAACCCATTGAAAGAGATACTTTATATAATGTTGTAACCGATTACACTGATTTCGTTTTTGAGGATGAAGTGAAACCTCAATACTACAAATTACCCGTAATTAACTAATGGATAAGGAAATATACATCATCAGGCATGGTGAAACAGAATTAAATAAACTAGGAATTGTACAGGGCAGGGGAATAAACAGCGATCTTAACGACACCGGACGCAGTCAGGCTGCTGCTTTTTATGCAATGTATAAAAATGTCCCCTTTGAAAAGATTTATACGTCAAAACTAAAGCGTACACATCAAACGGTTCAGGGATTTATTGATGCCGGAATTCCATGGGAACAGGTTGCAGGTTTAGATGAGCTTGCATGGGGCAAGTGGGAAGGAAAGCCTAATGATGATAATGCAATAACAGCGTTTAAAGCTATAGTTACAGCCTGGGACGAAGGCGATTATGACGCACATTTTGAAGGTGGAGAGAGCCCTAACCAGGTTTTAGCCAGACTTAAAGAAGCGGTAGACCTGATCAAATCCAAAAAAGAAGAAAAACTGATCTTGATTTGCATGCATGGTCGTGCAATGCGTTTATTGCTGTGCTTGCTGATGAATAAACCTTTGTCCGAAATGGGAGATTTCCCGCACCAAAATACAACACTTTATAAAGTTGAACTCACTGGCGATAAATTTGACATCGTTGAGTTTAATAATACCGACCATTTAAAATAATTCCTTTGAGTAATATTAAAATATCTGCAGTTTCCTATACAAATACTAAGCCCTTCATTTACGGAATTGAACATTCGGAAATTCTAAATAAGATAGATCTAAGTTTAGATATACCCTCAGATTGTGCTGCTAAGCTAATTAATAACCAAGTTGATATAGGATTAATTCCTGTTGCTGTCATACCGCATGTACCTAATGCTAACATCGTTGCAGATTACTGTATTGGATCAATTGGTGCAGTAAATTCTGTATTTATTTTTAGCGATGTTGATGTTTCAGAAATTAAAACGGTAAGATTAGATAGTCATTCCCGTACCTCAAATAATCTTGCAAAAGTATTGTTGAAATTTTACTGGAAACTGGATGTTGAATTTACTACAGATATCGATGCAAAAACTGATGCAATAGTATTAATAGGCGACAGAACTTTTGGTAAAAAGGCTGATTATGCTTTTGCTTATGATATGGGGCAGCAATGGATGGATTTTACAGGCCTGCCATTTGTTTACGCAGCCTGGGTTGCCAACAAAACTATTCCTCAATCTTTTATTGATGAATTTAATAAAGCACTGGCTTTTGGGTTAGGTCATCGTGCAGAGCTGTTAAAAGGCTTGCCTGCCCGGGATGATTTTGATTTGAATGATTACCTTTTTCATAAACTCGATTTTGATCTTACCGAAAAGAAAAGAGAAGCACTGGATTTATTCCTTTCTTACATTGCCAGGCTTTAAACCTATAAACATTTTTTAAATTTTCAACAAATCATAAAGCCTACACATCAAGATAGTATCTTTACGATTTTGTAAACAGAATCATTTTGGCTAAAGATAATACTAAAGAAACCCCGTTAATGCAACAATACAATGCGATCAAAGCAAAGTATCCCGGAGCATTATTACTATTTAGGGTTGGCGATTTCTATGAAACATTTGGCGAGGATGCGGTTAAAACAGCTCAGATATTAGGTATCGTTCTTACCAGAAGAGGTACAGGGCCAAATGGCGCTTTGGAATTAGCTGGTTTTCCCCATCATTCATTAGATAATTATCTTTCTAAGTTAGTTAGGGCAGGCCAGAGAGTGGCTATTTGCGACCAGCTTGAGGACCCTAAAACAACTAAAACAATTGTTAAAAGAGGGGTTACGGAACTGGTTACACCAGGAGTAGCGTACAATGACAATATATTAAGCCAAAAATCTAACAATTATCTGGCTGCGGTTTATTTCGATAAGAATTCAATAGGTGTCTCTTTTGCTGATATCTCAACGGGTGAGTTTCTGGTT
The DNA here is from genome assembly GCF_056395165.1 of Pedobacter sp. 10L46_2. NCBI lineage: Bacteria > Pseudomonadati > Bacteroidota > Sphingobacteriia > Sphingobacteriales > Sphingobacteriaceae > Pedobacter > Pedobacter sp. 10L46_2. The sequence continues at coordinate 2,128 of NZ_JBFTIZ010000156.1, read as the reverse complement.
GCACAGGGCGACGCAGAATACATAGATAAGCTTTTGCAAGGCTTTAAACCAAATGAAGTAGTTTTCCAGAAAAGTAAAAGAAAAGAGTTCCTTGAGAATTTTGGCGACAAGTTTTATACTTTCCATTTGGATGACTGGGCATTTACCAACGATTATGCAAATGAGATTTTAACCAAACATTTTGAAGTAGCTTCTTTAAAAGGATTTGGAGTTGATAAACTGCAAACCGGTATTGTAGCTGCTGGAGTAGTGCTTCATTATTTGAACGAAACTGAGCACCGCAATTTAAAGCACATTTCTTCGATCTCTCGTTTAGAAGAAGATAAATATGTATGGTTAGATCGCTTTACCATCAGAAACCTGGAATTGGTTAGTTCTACAAACGATAATGCCATTACACTTTTCGAAGTGCTTGATAAAACATCAACCCCAATGGGTGCTCGTTTGCTGCACAAGTGGATCATAATGCCATTAAAGGAATTAAAACCAATACAGGAACGTTTAGGTGTAGTAGAGTTTCTGATTAAAAAGGAACCGCTTTTAGAAGAGTTCTTGACGCACATTAAACAGATAGGCGATTTAGAAAGGCTGATTTCCAAAGTAGGGTTGCAAAAAGTAGGTCCAAGGGAACTTTGTCAGCTAAAAAAGGCACTGTATCATATAGAATCTGTTAAAAAGATAGCAGAAGAAGTGAAAAACCCTTTCTTATCTGTTCTTGCAGATCAGTTAAATCCATGTTTAACCATCAGAGAAAAACTCGAAAGAGAATTACAGCAAGATCCTCCTGCTGTATTAATCAAAGGGAATGTAATAGCTGAGGGTATCGATGAAGATCTTGACAGGCTTAGGAAAATAGCTTTTGGCGGTAAAGATTACCTTGTTGAAATACAAAAGAGAGAAGCTGCCATCACTGGTATCCCGTCATTAAAAGTAGCCTTTAACAATGTTTTTGGTTATTATCTGGAAGTTACTCATACCCATAAAGACAAGGTGCCTGCAGATTGGATCAGGAAACAAACACTTGTAAATGCAGAAAGATACATTACACCCGAACTAAAGCAATACGAAGAACAGATACTTGGAGCCGAAGAAAAAATTCAGCAGATAGAAATCCGTTTATATAATGAATTGGTGTCTCAGGTTGCTGCATATATTAAGCAGATTCAGTTAAATGCCTTCCAGATAGCTCAATTAGATGTGCTATTATGCTTTGCACAGCTGGCTATTAAAAATCACTATGTTAAGCCCGAAATTACTACAGGTAAAGCATTAGATATCAAAGGTGGCAGGCACCCGGTAATTGAAAAAAGGCTACCTGTAGGTGAGGAGTACATCACCAATGATGTATTTTTAGACAACGATACTCAGCAGATCATCATCATCACCGGTCCCAATATGTCGGGTAAATCGGCCATATTAAGACAAACAGGTCTCATTGTTCTAATGGCCCAAATGGGTTGTTTTGTGCCGGCAAAGGCTGCAAGTATAGGGCTAATAGATAAAATATTTACACGTGTAGGTGCGTCCGATAATCTTTCTTCAGGCGAAAGTACATTCATGGTGGAAATGAATGAAACTGCAAGTATCCTAAACAATATATCGGATAACAGTCTTATTCTGCTAGATGAAATTGGTAGGGGAACAAGTACTTACGATGGTATTTCTATTGCATGGGCAATCGCAGAGTTTCTGCACACGCATCCAACGGCGCGACCAAAAACATTGTTTGCTACCCATTATCATGAGTTAAATGAACTTGCCAACACAATGAGCCGCGTTAAAAACTTTAATGTATCTATTAAAGAGGTCTCAAATAAGGTGATCTTCCTGCGTAAACTAGTGCCCGGTGGAAGCGAACACAGTTTTGGTATACATGTTGCTAAAATGGCCGGTATGCCTCCTAAACTGATCAATAGGGCAAATGAGATCCTTAAAAAACTTGAAATAGACAGAACCGAAGGGCAAAGCATTAAAGATAGCATTAAGAAGGTTCAAAATCAGGCCTATCAGTTGCAGATGTTTGCTATTGATGATCCCGTTTTAGTGAAGATAAGAGATACACTTAACAACCTGGATGTAAATATACTTACTCCGGTTGAAGCGCTTTTAAAGCTCGATGAAATACAAC
>NZ_JBFTIZ010000155.1:0-9348 GCF_056395165.1 Pedobacter sp. 10L46_2 | reverse complement strand
GCTTACAGAAATGGGACACAGATTGGTCCGAACAGGAAGAAAGATGTTGACAGTATTAAATATGGCGGCTATTATACTCAGGAACAGATTAAGGAAGTTGTAGCTTATGCAACGTCGAGATTTGTTGAAGTGATTCCTGAAATAGAAATGCCAGGACACTCGGTAGCAGCCATTACAGCCTATCCTTATCTGGCTTGTGGAGATGTGAGTTTTGAGAATGGAAAGCCATTTGAGGTAAGAAAAGTATGGGGAGTTTCTAAAGATCTTTACTGCGCAGGTAATGATACCGTATTTACATTTTTGGAAGATGTTTTAAATGAAGTGATGCCATTGTTTCCATCTCAATATATTCATATAGGGGGGGATGAAGCTCCGCATGATGCATGGCATACCTGCCCTAAATGTCAGGCACGTATAAAAAAGGAAGGCTTGAAAGATGAGGCGGCATTACAAAGCTGGTTTATACAGCGAATGGAAAAATTCATCAATAGTAAAGGGAAAAAGATAATTGGCTGGGAAGAAATTATGCAGGGAGGTCTTGCAGATAATGCGACTGTACATTCGTGGTTAGGAGTTGAAAGTGGTTTGAAAGCTGCTAAAAGTGGCCATGATGTAATTATGTCGCCATACTCGCATTTGTATATTGATGGCTACCAGGCTGATCCTAAAATCGAACCTATGGCTATTGGTTATTGGGTGCCAATTGATAGTGTATACGCCTTTGAACCAGTACACCCCGCGTTAACCGACACTGAAGCAAAGCACATTTTAGGTGCGCAAGGGAACTTGTGGACTGAGTTTATTGGAACAGAAGATTATTTTGAATATATGGTTTATCCTCGCATTGCGGCATTGGCAGAAATTGACTGGACACCAAAAGCGTTGAAGAATTTTGAAGATTTTAAGGGCAGGTTGAGCACTCAATATCAACGATATGATAAACAGGGAATTCAGTTTAGAATTCCGGTGGCTGTAATAGAAACAGTTGTGAACAAGGATAGCACGGTTAAAGTAACGCTTAATGATCCCACTAAAGCAAGTACTATCAGATATACAACCGACGGATCTGATGTTAATGAGCAATCGTCTGTTTATAAACAACCAGTGGTGTTGAAAAAAGGAGAGGTAATCCGCTACGCATTGTTTTTTAACAACAAACGTAAAAGTTCTACAGACTATTTTCCTAAACCTGTTAAACAAGCAAAATAGCATGAAACGATTGAATATTCCGAATTTGAGATATGCTTTAGCGTGCATATCACTGATCTTAGCGGGTCAATTAAGTAATGTCAACGCACAGAACAATCAATCTGTTAAAGACACATCGAAACCAGATTGGTTATTAAATTCGGCATCATATAAAGCTGCTATTTACAAGTCAGATAAGGACGTAATTCTTGAAAACGGATTGACCAAAAGGGTTTTTAGGATCACACCTAATGTGGCCTGTGTAGATTATGTTAACCTTATAAATGGCAGGCAGTTATTAAGGTCTGTAAAGGCAGAAGCCCGTTTGACCATTAACGGAAAAGACTATGAAGTTGGAGGTTTAAAGGGTCAAAAGGAAAATGCTTACCTTTTGCCTGAATGGCTTGACAGTTTTACGGCTGATAAGAATGCTTTCCAATTTGTTTCTTTCGATATAAAACCAATTTCACCATATATTAAATGGAAAAGTAAATTTTGGGCAAGCAATAATCAGCAGCCTACCGGTAAGATGGTGTCTTTTCTTTATAAGGCAGGAGCAGATGAACTGAAGGGCTTAACGGTAAATGTAAACTACGAATTGTATGATGGTTTGCCTTTAATTGTAAAATCGTTAACAGTTCAGAATCAATCGGATAAAGTGTTTAAGATTGACCGTGTAGTTAGCGAAGTTTTGGGAATGGTTGAAGAGCAAAGCGCTGTAGTTGGATCGCCAGAAAAAATGGCTAAACCACAAGGTATTTACCTGGAAACAAACTATGCCTTTAATAATGCAATGCGATATGATTTAAGCGATCAAACCACACATTGGAAGGTTGACTCGACATATACCTCGCAGGTTAATTACGATTATCAAACACCTTGTTTATTAGAAGTATATCCCGATAAAGCTCCCGGCATTGAACTGGAGAAAGGCGGTGTTTTTAAGTCTGTGCGTACACTTGAATTATTAATGGATAGCTATGATAGGGAGAGAAGAGGTTTGGCTATACGTAAAATGTACAATACAATAGCACCATGGACTACCGCTAATCCAATTTTTATGCATTTGGTTAGCAAAAATGATGAGCAGGTGCGTACAGCGATAGATCAATGTGCTGCAACGGGTTATGAAGCATTAATATTAAGTTTCGGCAGTCATTGTAATATGGAAGACACCTCTGCAGCTAATATTAAAAAATGGAAGGAACTGGCAGATTATGCACATAGTAAAAAAGTATTTATTGGAAGTTATTCTTTGTTTAGCTCCAGAAAAATAAGTGACGAGGACGACGTAATAAGTCCTAAAACCGGTAAACCAGGTGGTGCTTTCTTTGGGAATGCACCATGCTTTGGTAGTAAATGGGGGTTGAGCTATCGTGATAAAATAAAGAATTTTTATGCTCATACCGGCTTTGATATTTGGGAAAATGATGGCCCATATCCAGGTGATGTATGTGCTTCAACCGCACACCCCGGACATAAAGGTCTTGAGGATTCGCAATGGAGACAAATGGAAATTCAGAAGGACCTGTATCGTTCATTAAATGAAAAGGGCGTTTATATAAATGCGCCCGACTGGTATTTTCTGGATGGAACACACAAAATAGCGATAGGATACAGGGAGGTGAATTTTTCATTGCCAAGAGCAAATCAGATGATCCTTAACCGCCAGAATATATTTGATGGGACATGGGAAAAAACTTCGTCTATGAGTTGGGGATTTGTTCCTTTAACAGTTTATCAGGGAGGAGGAGCCGAAGCAGTTCTGGAACCTTTGAATGACCATCTAAAAGACTATGAACAGTTAATGATGCAGTATTATGGAGCAGGTGTGCAAGCTTGTTATCGGGGCCCACGCTTATATGATACGGATGCTACCAAGCAAACTGTAATTAAGGTGATTGATTGGTATAAGAAATACAGAGATATATTGAACTCGGAAATTATCCATTTGAGAAGAGCTGATGGGAGAGATTGGGATGGAATATTACATGTAAACCCTAGCCTAAAAACCAAAGGTTTAATGATGTTGTACAATCCATCGAAAAAGGAAATTACCCGTACCATAAAGGTTCCATTATATTATACAGGTTTAACCGGCACTGCCACTTTGAAAGAGAAGGAGGGAGTGGCTAAAAAGTACCCATTAAACAGAGATTATGAGATATCGTATACCTGTACGCTTAAGCCTGAGAGCTATACCTGGGTGCAAATTGAATAATCACATTACTGTTTGGAAATTTTCACCGATGTTTTATGGCCACTCGTCGAGTTTTTTGTCTGCTTTAGCCGGATAGAACTGGCATGATTTAGTAATAACCCTCATCTTTATGGTAAGTTATTCATTAGATAGATCATAAAGCGATGAACACAATTAGTTTTAAAACTTCGGTAAAAGATAAATATGAGTTGATTTCTATCAGACCTATATTGGATATCATATTTGGAGAGAACAATTGGTCATTCAGGACCGAGGGAATTGATAGAATACTAAGTGTAGTAAGCTCTGTTCCTTGTGCACCTATGGTTAATTATATCTTAAAAGATAAGGGCTTTCATTGCGAAGAATTAACACCAGCGTTAAGTTTTTGAAATTGACTATCTTTGATTTAATATGATGAAAATGAAGTCTGTGAATTATAAAGAACTGCTACTCCGCTGGGTAGTTGGGTTTTTTATGTTCTTAAACTTATTTACATTATCCGGCGCAGCCAATGTTATTTCCTCTGTTAATTCGACGGCGTATCCAACTGAGGAAAGGATCGTTAGTCAGAATGGAACAAAGAGGCATAAAATATTCTACAAGAGTTTTGTTGGTAAGGTCAATTGGATTTATTCCAAAATTTCTTCCTTCAAATATGTTTTCAGGAATCTCCTGATGGTTAAAAATAGCATTGTTCATGTTCAGTTCAATGCTAATGCATTTCTAGTTTTATTTATTAATTTTCTAATGGGTACATTATGTGCTTTGAGATTCCTTTTTTATCCCGCATCTCCAAAAACAAGCCTCCCGGCGTAGTTTAATTTTCTAAGACTATTTATTGTTTTTTCACGAGAGGTTTATTGGCCGAAAGGCTTTTTCCTATAATTTTTTTTTATGGAACGCTTTAAGAAAACAATGCGTCTTTTTGGACTCATTGTAATGATAATATTAGCTTGTTTTGGGATCGGATTGGGCGGTACACCACCTGTATTGCCGGTTATCCGTACCAAACATGCGACAGAATTTATAGAAACCAAAGAAGAGGATAATGTGGAGGAGGAGATGCAAAACTTAAAATAAAATAACCTATTTTTAAACCAGGTTAGGAAATCTTATGAACAGAACAATTGCATTACTCCTTTTTATTTTTACATCGATTACTGCAATAGCGCAGTCTCCGAAACACGATCTGCATTTCAATAAGCTGGCATCCCAATGGGACGAAGCTATACCTCTGGGCAATGGGACTTTAGGTGCTTTGATTTGGCAAAAGGGAGAACGGCTAAGGTTCTCTCTGGATAGGGTAGATGTTTGGGACATGCGACCTATGAAGGGCTTGCATCGGAAAGAGTTTAGTTATAAATGGGTAATAGATCAGGTGAATAAAAAGGATTATAAGCCTGTACAAGACTATTTTGATGCGCCTTATGATAGGGAACCTGCACCTTCGAAAATACCTGGGGGTGCTCTTGAATTTGAAACCAAKGACTGGGGGCAGGCCGAAGATGTTCATTTATCTTTAAAAGATGCAGTTTGTAAGGTGCGCTGGACAAATGGCATTGTGCTAAAAACTTTTGTTGATGCCGTAAAGCCATTGGGTTGGTTTAGATTTGAAAATATAAGCAACGATTTTAAACCACATTTGATTGCACCAAAATATCAGGGAGAGGTTAAAGTTTCTGGCGATCCGGTAGGCGGTGATGACCTATCGAGATTGGGATACAAACAGGGAACAATTCAGCAAAATGGAAATAGCATAACTTATCATCAGGAAGGCTGGGGTGGATTTAGTTACGATATCAACGTGAGATGGAAAAGAATTGACAGTAAAACTGTTGAAGGAGTTTGGAGTATTTCATCTCAGTATCCGAATAAGATTGCTAATAGAAAAGCTGCTGTTGTTACTCAAAATGCCATTTCCACTAGTTTTAACAAAGAGTTTACTGCACATGTGGGGTGGTGGAGTAATTTCTGGAGCAAGTCGGCAATTCATATACCCGATACGTTGATTGAGAAACAATGGTATTTAGAGCAATATAAATTCGGCTCTGTAGCAAGATCAGATGCACCTCCAATTTCGTTGCAGGCGGTGTGGACTGCCGATAACGGAAGGATACCACCATGGAAAGGGGATTATCATCATGACTTAAATACTCAGCTTAGCTATTGGCCGGCATATAGTGGCAATCACCTTGGTGAAGCAATGGGCTATATTAATCATCTCGAGCAAAATAAGGCAAACTATAAGCGCTATACTAAGCTTTATTTTGGTGCAGACGGTATTGCTGTGCCTGGAGTAACAACCCTGGATGGTACAGAAATGGGCGGATGGATTCAATACTCTTTATCACCAACAGTTTCTTCATGGCTTGGACAACATTATTACCTGCAATGGCGYTACAGTATGGATAAGGTTTTTCTTAAAAATAATGCTTATCCATGGATCAAAGGAGCAGCCCTGTTTCTTGAAAACATAACGGTTAAAGACGGAAACGGACACAGGAAATTGAAAATTAGTTCAAGTCCGGAGATAAACGACAATGACCTTAGTGCCTGGTTTTTGGGAAATACAAACTATGATCTGGCTTTAATGAAATTCACGTTTAAAGCTGCGGAGGAACTTGCTACTGAACTTGGATTGAAAGCCGAAGCCTTGCGGTGGAATAAACTCTTAAATGAGTTTGATGATTTCGCGATAACAGATAAGGATGAACTTAGATTTGCCCCAGGTCTGGATTATAAAGAATCGCACAGACATTTCTCTCATATGATGGCTATCCATCCATTAGGGCTAATAAAATGGGAGGACGGACCGAAAGCTCAAGCCATTATAAAGAATACGATACAGCTATTGGATAAGGTAGGGCCAGATTACTGGTGTGGGTACTCTTATTCCTGGCTTGCAAACATTAAAGCAAGGGCAAAAGATGGAGCCGGTGCAGCAAGAGATCTACAGACATTTGCCAGGGCTTTTTGCTCTATAAATAGCTTCCATTTAAACGGAGATCAAACAAAATCAGGACTATCGAAATTTCAATACAGACCCTTTACTCTGGAAGGTAACTTTGCATTTGCAGCGGGCTTGCAAGAAATGCTATTGCAGAGTTATGCAGGGTTTATTGAAATTATGCCTGCTGTTCCACCCGAATGGAAAGACGCTTCATTTGAAAATTTGCGTACAGAAGGAGCTTTTCTTGTAAGTGCAAAAAAAGCTGGAGGACAGGTAGATGAAGTCAAGATCGTTTCAGAAAAAGGAGGAGTAACTAAATTAAAACTGCCGTTTAAAACTCATTTTATTGCTTCAAACGCAGGTTTTAAAATAAAATCCGCTGAAAGCGGGTTTTTGGAGTTAACGGCCAAACCAGGTGCTGTGTTGTTGTTGAAAAACGGGTATGAATAGGTTTTCTCTTTAGCATGCCAATATCGCTTAATGGTTTGACAATAACAGCTAATTTCTAAAGCTGTAATTTCCTTTCTTTGATTATTAAATAAAACATAACTAAAGATGAATTTGGCACAAAAAAAAATACTTTTCTTTTTTTGTTTTACCTTAAGTGGCTTGTCATTATTTGCGCAGACAGATCAGCAAGTGAGATTTAATTCACCGGCGAACCATTTTACTGAATCTGTTCCTGTTGGCAACGGCCGATTAGGAGCAATGGTATTTGGCAATCCAAACAGAGAAAGGATTGTTTTAAACGAAATTTCTATGTGGTCTGGTGGTGTAGAAAATCCCAATAGAAATGATGCTGCTGCTCATTTACCTGTTATTCAGCAATTGCTAAAGGATGGAAAAAATAAGGAGGCGCAAGAACTATTACAAAAATATTTTACAAGTGCCGGAGCTGGGTCTGGTTTTGGAAATGGTGCAAACGAAAAGTTTGGATGCTATCAAATCCTTTCAGATATGTTTATTAATTGGAGAGACACCACCTCAAAAGTAACGGATTATAAAAGAATTTTAAGTATAGATAAAGCCATTTCAGTTACTGAGTGGAGCAGGTCAGGTGTAAACTTTAAAGAAGAGGTGATTGTAAGCACCCCTCAACAAGCCATTATTGTTCGTTTAACTTCGAGTAAAGCAAAAGCATTAAATTTTGATCTGTCGCTAAGTAGAAAAGAGCATGCATCTTTTTCAGCCGAGGGAAATGGGCTTAGCATGACAGGACAATTGCCAGGTGGTAATGGAGATAAAGGAATTCTTTTTGCAGCCTTTGCGAAAGCCATTTCATCCACAGGAAAAATAACGGCAAAAAATAGTGTACTTACGGTTGATGGAGCAACCGAATGCCTTATTGTAATTAGTGCTGCAACAGATATGAACTGGCCAGATGTAACACACCGCGGTGCAATACCTTTGCCGGTAGCTAAAAAACATGTTGATGCTGCGGGTAAACTTCCGTGGCTAACATTGAAAACAAAGCAGCGCGAAGATTTTCAAGCCTACTACAATCGCTGTAAAATCCAACTTGGTGAAAAAGAGAATGCCGGTATTGCAACGCTTTCTACAGCAGAACGACTGGTGCGTTTTGCTAACGGAGGGAGTGATGTAACGCTACCAGCTCTGTATTTTAATTTTGGACGGTACCTTTTAATTTCAAGTTCTCGCCCAGGTGGCTTACCAGCTAATCTGCAAGGGATTTGGGCTGAAGAGTATCAAACCCCGTGGAACGGAGATTATCACCTGGATATCAATGTGCAAATGAATTACTGGTTGGCGGAGAATACTAATTTGGGAGATATACATAAACCCCTGATTGAGTTTACAAAATTTTTGGTGGCGCCAGGACAAAAAACTGCAAAAGCATATTATAACAGCACGGGATGGGTGGCACACGTAATTGCAAACCCCTGGGGTTTTACTGCTCCAGGCGAGCATGCCTCATGGGGTTCGGTACTTTCGGGTGGAGCATGGTTAAGCAGTCATTTGTGGCAACATTATTTATATAACCCAAACAAAAAGACTTTAGCTGAGATTTATCCGGTACTAAAAGGGGCAACAAAATTTTATACCGATATTTTAATTGAAGATCCGCTAACAAAGTGGCTGGTAACAGCGCCTTCCAACTCTCCAGAAAATTCTTATAAAACCGAGGAAGGTTTTGAAGGGCAAACCACGATGGGTCCAACTATGGATATGCAGATTGGGAGAGAAATGATGAACAATACTATTGCTGCGGCTAAGTTATTAGGTATAGATAAGAGTTGGACAGATAGTTTGCAGCAGCTAAAAGGCCGGTTAGCTCCTAATCAGATCAGTAAAAAAACAGGCGGGATACAAGAGTGGATCAGAGATTATGAAGATCCTGAGGTAACACATCGCCATGTTTCGCATTTGTATGGTTTGTATCCCTACGATGAAATTACTCAACTTGAAACACCCTTATTGATGACTGCAGCAAAAAAAACTTTGGAGAGAAGGGGGGATGGAGGTACAGGTTGGTCGAGAGCATGGAAGGTGAATTTCTGGGCCAGACTAGGTGATGGTGACCATGCTTGGAAGGTGTTTAAAGCACTGCTGGCGCCTGCTGTTGCGGGAAGTGAGATTTCGATGACCAGTGGAGCAGGAACTTATGCAAATCTGTTTTGTGCGCACCCGCCATTTCAGATTGATGGAAATTTTGGCGGTACGGCAGCCATTGCTGAAATGTTGCTCCAAAGTAATGGCATTAACTCTGTGATCCGCTTATTACCTGCATTGCCAACAGATACTGATTGGAGCTCTGGTAATATAAAAGGAATGCGTGCAAGGAATGGCTTCGAGCTTAGTTTTAGCTGGAAGAGCAGCAAACTCACCAAAGCCGAAATCTTTTCCCTAAGCGGAGCTGAATGTTATATTCAATTACCTGCCGGTACTTCGGTTTACAGTAGCGCAGGGAAAAAGATAGCATTAAATACTAAAGTGGATAATCTGGTTAGCTTTAACACTGTTAAAGGAAGTAAATACGTTATAAAAT
>NZ_JBFTIZ010000154.1:0-11573 GCF_056395165.1 Pedobacter sp. 10L46_2 | reverse complement strand
ACATTATACCTGCCCAGCCCCTTTTCAGGGGATTAAAGAGTTACTCGAAAGCTTGCAAAATAAAGGCGTACAACTGGCCATGGTTACTGGAAAGGGTAAGTACAGCACAAAAATTTCGCTTGAACAATTTGGCCTGTCAGAATACTTTGATGTGTTAGAAACCGGTTCGCCAGATGGCCCTAATAAAGTGAACGGTATCAGATCTGTGTTAAAGCGTTTTAAGGCCGAGGCCGAAGAATGTCTGTATGTTGGTGATGCACCAAGCGATATAGTTTACTGTAAGGAAATTGGCATCCCCATTGCAGCAGCAGCTTGGGCAAGTACTGCCGATATTACTGCCTTGCAAGCACTAAACCCCGAATGGTTATTTAAATCAGTAGAGGGATTTCAAAGTTGGGTTTTAGATTAAACTCATCATCATGCTGAGGGTCCAGCCTTAGAAAAACGTTCCTTTTGTGACCGATCGTTTCTGATCAACTGCTTTTCCCGTCAGCCATATTTGACGATTACCAATTTTCACTAAAATTGATTCAGTGGTTTGAACCGGAGCTAATCAAGCATCCGGTATTTCAGGTTCTACCAACTTAATCAATTTTTCAATCGATTCCTGCCAACCCAGATAACACATTTCGGCTGGTATTACTGCAGGAATCCCTTCTTGCAATACTTTTAGCTCCGTACCTACCGATGTTTTTTGAAACCAAACAGAAGTGGTCATTACTCCTGGCAGGTTTGGATCGTCAAATTTATCTGTGTATTTCAAAAACTCACTTGGTTTAACCTCTACGTATTCTCCACCAAATGAATGGCCATTACCAGTTGTGAAATTTTGAAACGACATTCTAAATGTACCACCTACCTTAACATCCATACTGTGTACAGTACAAAGGAAACCATAAGGTGGTAACCACGAAGCGATAGCCAAGGCTTCGGTGAAGGCACGATATACCTTATCAGGCGATGCCTTAATAACTCTGTGCAATGAAACTTTGTTGTCTGACATAAGAGTAGTTTTTAGTATTGATTTATGTTTATGTTAATTTTCTTTAACAAAGATGCACGTAAAAATAGGTATTGATCAGGGGCATATACGACAATTTCACGACCAATTTGCGACATATTAAGCATTATCGCCTTAGGTCTGACATCCTCATTTTGGCTACAAAAACCCTCAATTAGCCTACGAGGAGGCAATGCTATCTGTTGACCTTTGTTGTATCATTTATTTAAAATATAAAATCATGACACATCAAAAAGATCATTCAAATGCAAACAAAGTTTGGTTCATCACGGGCACTTCCAGAGGTTTTGGGCGCGTTTGGGCTGATGCAGCGCTAAAACGTGGCGACAAGGTTGCAGCTACTGCACGCAATTTGGAAAGTATTGCAGACCTGAAGGAAAGGTATGGTGAAAATGTGCTGACTTTAGAACTTGACGTAACAAATTCCGAGCAGGTAAGGGCTACAGTGGAACAAGCTTATAAGCATTTCGGCCGACTCGACATTGTGTTGAACAATGCCGGCTATTCATTGGTAGGAACTATTGAAGAAGCCAGCACATACGATATTCGCGCACTTTATGAAACCAATGTTCTTGGCCCTGTTGCCRTTATACAAGCCGCTTTACCATTACTTCGGAAACAAGGATTTGGTCACATATTGGGAACATCTAGTAATCTGGGCCATGTTACCCTACCGGTTATCGGTTACTATAGTTCATCAAAATGGGCATTTGAAGCCATACATGAAAGCCTTGCCGAAGAAATTAAAGCCTTTGGCATCAAGGTAACTATTATAGAGCCAGGCGCTTATGCTACTGAATTTGGTAGTAAGGATTCATTGAAGTTTGCACAAGGAATGGAAATTTACACAGAATTTAAAGCAACATTTTTTGAAAGCCTAAGCACCATGGAAAGAGGCGATCCGAATGCGACTCCAGATGCGCTATTCAAAGTTGTAGATGCAGAAAATCCGCCACTACGGCTCTTCCTCGGTAGCCAATGCCTGCCATTGGTGCGTGATATTTACAATGAGCGTTTAGCTGTCTGGGAAGAATGGGAAGAAGTCTCTAGTTCCGCACAGGGATCCTCAAAATAATGCAATCTAAAATAAGATAACTTGTTAAAGCAGGAATGATAATCGATATTTAGCCAACCATTGGTTATCATTTCAATTGGCGATGAAAAAGAAAGAAAACAGGTCCTCACTCACAGATGGAAGTGGTTAGACCTCTTCAAAATCATGTAATCGGTTTCTATAAAATATCATACAAACCCAGGCTTGGCGGGAGGTTAAAATATGGACAGGGTTATTATGATTTTGATGAGGGTGGTTTATTGTTCATTTCGCCCGGCCAGGTTATTGGCAGCGAAGATGATGACGATATTGTATGTTCTGCATATACTTTGCTCATCCATCCGGATTTCTTTTTAGGTTATCCACTATCTAAAAACGTAAAGCAGTATGGCTTTTTTTCTTATTCAACGAACGAAACCTTACATCTTTCAGAAGAGGAAAAAGCAACGGTCATAGAGGTTTTCAAAATGATTGAAAATGAGCTGAACAGCCGGATCGACGACTTTAGCCAGGATGTGGTGATTTCTCAGATTGATTTATTGCTAAACTATGCCAATCGTTTTTATAAACGCCAGTTCATTACCAGAAAAGCAGTAAACAGTGACTTGTTACAACAATTGGAAAGGATATTAGACACTTATTTCACAGATGAAAGATCTTTAAGCGAGGGTATTCCTACTGTTCAATATCTTGCCGAAACACTAAATCTATCACCCAGTTATTTAAGTGACATGCTGCGCTCCCTAACCGGACAAAATGCACAGCAGCACATCCATCAAAAGCTTATAGAAAAGGCGAAGGAAAAACTATCTACCACTAACTTATCCGTAAGTGAAGTTGCTTATGCGTTAGGTTTTGAACATCCACAATCGTTCAGTAAGTTGTTTAAAACAAAAACCAACTTATCGCCATTAGAATTTAGAAAGTCATTTATATTATGAACATTCAGCTAACATCAAAAAATGCGCTGGTTGGCGCAAGTACTCAGGGATTAGGACTTGCTATAGCAGAGGAACTGGCTAAATGCGGGGCCAATGTAACCTTAATGGCCCGTAATGAGGCCAAACTAAAAGAAATCACTTCCCTTCTGCCCGTGGTGCACGAAAATCAGGTTCATCAGTATCTTGTTGCCGACTTTTCAGATTTTGAAAAATATCAAATAATCATTTCTGATTTTTTCAAGAACCATACCGTCGATATTTTGGTGAACAACACCAACGGTCCGAAAGCGGGAACCGCATTAAACCAAGACGTCAAGTCCTATCAGCAGGCCTTTGACCTTGTATTCAAAACAGTTTGCGAAACAACATCACTGGCGCTACCCCACATGATTAAACAAAAACATGGTCGCATTATAAATGTGTCTTCCATTTCTGTAATAGAACCAATAGATAATCTGGTGCTTTCGAATGCTATTCGATCTGCAACTGCAGCCTGGGCCAAAACACTATCTAATGAAGTAGCAAAACACCATATTACCGTCAATAATATTCTAACAGGCTATTTCGATACCGAAAGGATAAATGACCTTATTGATAAACAAGCAATCTCAAGTGGTCAAACGGTTTCTGAAATCAGGAAAGGAAGAGAAAACGAAGTTCCGATGAAAAGGCTTGGTAAATCTGAGGAATATGGTTATTTAGTGGCTTTTTTGGCATCAGAATATGCTTCATATCTCACGGGAGCAAGCATCCCACTTGATGGTGGCCTTGCTAAGTCATACTAACAACCCTAATAAAAAACAACTTTGAGAATTAATAACAGATAAAATGGACAATACAAGAGTATATAAAATGTCTTTTGCGAGCGTTTATCCGCATTACATTCAAAAAGCGGAGAAAAAAGGACGCACAAAAGAAGAATTAGATGAGATCATATTTTGGCTGACAGGATATGACAAACAATCCCTGCAACAACTCATCGACAACAAAACCAATTTTGAAACTTTTTTTGCTCAGGCACCGCAAATAAATCCAAATGTTTCAAAAATTACGGGTGTAATTTGCGGTTATCGTGTGGAAGAAATCGAAGACCAACTCATGCAAAAGATACGTTATTTGGATAAGTTAGTTGACGAATTGGCAAAAGGAAAGGATATGGAAAAAATTTTAAGGAAATAAACAGATTCAGACTTTGTTTCACCATCATTTACCACTCACTAAAAACTCATTTAATCTTTTAGTTAATTCATTTTGTTTGATGCAATTCATGAAATAAACAACTCCGATTTTCGAATCCTTGTAAAACTCAAATATTGATGTAAAACGATCATCATTATTCCCGGGATGAAAATATTTCACACCATATGGCGTTTGCTCTGCAAATATCCCAAGGCAAGCCGATATTTTTGTCTTCATTTCCGCCGTATCGAGCTCCAATTGTGGAGCAGACATTGATTGGAAAGTACTGTTAGCGGTGTCGCTTTCTTTCATTAATTGAATCACAAACTTAGCATAGTCTTTAGCATCGGTGTATAAACTATAAGATACATAAGGTTGTAGATACAAATCGTTTTTACCCCAGGTTTTATTGTCTTTTAAACCATCTGTCAAATGTTTTTTAACATATTCAGTATAGGTCAAATAGGAATTTTTAATCGACAACGGATTAAATACATATTCCTTAATAAGCTCATCTGTATTCTTCCCCGTTAAATGCTTTACTACCTGTCCGAGATATTCAAAAGCTTCACCCGAATAGCCAAATTTGCTACCAGGAGTAAAGTTAATAGTTAATTTATTGTTTTCCCGCCAATTAGGAAACCCCGTAGAATGGTCTAAAACCATCCTCGCTGTTATGAGCTTATAACGTTCATCGGAACTGATATCATCATAAGGATAATATTTATACAACGGCGTATCTAAACTCAATACACGTTCTTTAACAAGTTTAAGAACGGCATATGCAAATACAGTTTTGGTCATTGACGCTGCTTCGAAAATCGTATTGTTATCCACACGTCCATGTTCAGCATTTCTAACCCCCGTTGCCTTATAATACACTATTTTATTGTTTTTTATGAATGCGATGGACAGTGCAGGTATTTTAAGCGAATCCATTTGTTGCTGGATAAATTTATCGATTGCCGTACTTGATAAATTTTCCCCCTTCAAGGTTTTTATCTGAGCATTTAAACTCTGAGTAACACAAATACTTACAAGCAGTAACAAGATTTTCAAGCTTTTCATATCTTAATTGAATTGGGGTTTTAATATAAGATGATAAATCACTTACGAAGGTTACAAGATTATTATATTAAATTTATATTCGTTTTAAATACCACACCATGGCACCCGCCATATAGCAACATCATTGCATCAATATATAGCTTTCCGATTCTATAATTGCGGAATAGGCACTATGACTGTACTTTTTGTTATATTTAAAGTTCAAGATTAATATGAACGGGCAAACGAATTTTAAGTTAAACGGCCGGATTTGGATCGAAACTCCAACAGGAAAAGTATTAGGCCACGGCAGAGTAGAGCTATTAGAACGCATTCATGCCAGTGGCTCACTTCGACAGGCTGCCCTACAAATGAAAATGTCGTACAAACAGGCCTGGGATTTAGTGCAGCATATAAATGGACACTTTGATGATGCTCTTGTGGTCCTATCGAGGGGCGGTACAGGTGGCGGAAAGGCAATTGTTACTGAAAAAGGGCTTGATATGATTGCAGAATTTAAAAAACTACAGGAAAAATTCACCGAATTTCTTAAACAGGAAGAGAATTCTATAAAAATATAGCTATTACCAGTATCGGACACTACAATATATGATAAAAATCATATAAAACACAAATAGTTATTGATTTGCCATTGACAAATGCGGCATTCATCCTATATTTACCGTTATACTTTAAAAAATATAACGATAAATATAGAACTTTCAGACGCATATCAATAAACATGAATGATTTTTACAAACTTTTAGCTTGCGTTATTGGATCATTCTTTTTGTTGCTCCGAATTTTTGCACCTAACCCCTCCCCTTATCAGTTCACTTATCCAGCTAATTTCGGTAATCGCATTACCATTCCCTCAGATAATCTAACTACCAAAGAAGGTGTGGGCTTAGGGCGTAGGCTATTTTATGAAACGAGACTCTCGGCAAACAATAAATTATCTTGCGGCAGCTGCCATGAACAATCTAAAGCTTTTACCGATGGAAAATCTTTCAGTGTAGGCGTAGACGGAGCTTTAACCAGCCGAAATTCTATGGCTTTGGTTAACCTACTTTGGGCACGCAAGTTTTTTTGGGACGGGCGTTCGGTTGGATTGGAAGAGCAAGCTGTATTTCCGTTAACAAATCCACATGAAATGGGTCAGGCATTAGATGTGTCTGCTCATAAATTAAGAAATACGGATGTGTATCCATCTTTGTTTAAAAGTGCATTTGGTGATACAGCTATCACTCCTTCAAGAATCACAAAAGCCATTTCGCAATTTGAAAGAACCCTTATATCTGCAAATTCATTGTATGACAAGTATCTGAAAAAGGAATACCAGCCCTCTCCCATTGAACTGGAGGGAATGAATTTGTTTATGACCGCACCCCAACCTGACCGAAAAATACGAGGTGCAGATTGTGCCCATTGCCATGGAGGGGTAAAAACCTATATGGAATTGTTCCATAACAATGGATTAGATAACGTCTCTAAAGATAATGGCATACAAGCCATTACCGGGTTGGACTCTGATCATGGCCGATTTAAAATCCCAACCTTAAGGAATATAGCGCTGACCGCCCCTTACATGCACGACGGTCGTTTTATTTCATTGGAGCAGGTGCTTGATCATTACAGCGAACATTTGGAAACCAAACACCTCAGTCCCTTCTTAAAAGGTGTATCAAATAGAAAAAACGGTACAGGTCTTCAACTTACTATACAGGAAAAGAAGGCTGTTATTGCCTTTTTAAATATGCTTACCGACTCATCATTTGTAAACAACCCCGAATTTTCAAATCCGAATTTATAAACCAACCAATTAACCATCAAACTAAATGCCTAAAACCTACTTATCCTTACTCTTTTTAGCACTCTCCTTGAGTGCCGCAGCCCAATCAGACATCAAACCAACCGACACATTGCCCATCACTAAAAGGGTATTCAAATTGGGGGAAGTGCAGATCAAGGGAAAAACCGAAAATGAAACCAATACGGTAAACAGTGAAAAAATTGAAGCGAATAACAAACTTGATGTTTCAGGTGCTTTGAACCTATTGCCAGGAGTTCATTTAACCAAGGTTGGGGCCAGAAATGAATCTGTTGTGCTGGTTCGCGGTTTTGATTTGAGGCAGGTTCCTGTTTTTATTGATGGAATTCCTGTATATGTGCCTTATGACGGATATGTAGATCTGGGCCGCTTTACTACTTTTGATGTTTCACAAATCAGTGTCTCCAAAGGTTTTTCATCAGTTACCTATGGCGCAAACACACTTGGTGGTGCGATCAATATTGTATCGAGGAAACCGGTAAATAAACTTGAAATTGATGCGCGTTCAGGATTTATGAGTGGAGATGGGCATCGTTTGAACCTGAATGCAGGATCAAATTTTGGTAAGTTCTATTTTCAGGGAAGCATCTCACAGTTAAAGCAACAGGGTTTTCCAGTTTCTAAGGACTTCGTTGCCAAACCAAATGAAGACGGCGGTAAAAGAGAAAATGCATATCGTGAAGATGTAAAATATTCATTTAAGGTGGGGTTTAYGCCAAAAGCAGGTGATGAGTATGCATTCAACTATGTGAAACAAGATGGCCAGAAGGGCAATCCCCCTTACGTGGGTGATGATGCTAAAATTACTCCACGTTTCTGGCAATGGCCTTACTGGGATAAAGAAAGCTACTACTTTTTATCAACCACAGGCATTACTAAAAACAGCGCCATAAAAACACGTTTGTATTATGATAAATTTGGCAACCTGTTGAGTGCTTTTGACGATAATACCTACACTACTCAAAAGAAAGGCTCTTCTTTTCAGAGTATTTACAAGGATGATACCTACGGCGGGTCATTAGAATATAATAATCAATTAAGTACTACACATTTTTTAAGTGCGTCGGCTCAATTCAAAAATGATCGTCATAAGGAATACAATATAGGCGAACCTATTCGTACTACCAGAGACTATACGGCTTCTGTAGGATTGGAAGACTCCTATCAGGTAAACGAACAGTTAGTATTGCTGCCGGGTATAGGGGTTAATCTGCGCAGCAGCCTTGAGGCTCAGAATTACAATTCAGCCACTAAGGAAATCACTAACCATCCTAAAAATGACAATTATGCTTTTAATGCCCAGCTCGGTGCAGTTTACCAGTTAAACGAACAGCATAAATTGAATGCATCTGTTGCACGAAAAACGCGTTTCGCAACCATAAAAGACCGTTATTCGTACCGTATGGGAACTGCCCTCCCTAACCCGGATCTGAAATCGGAAGCAGCTTTGCATTACGAAACCGGTTATTCCGGAACCTTTATTAATAGAATTCAGGTTGGCGCGAGCCTCTTCTATAGCCGTATTACTGATGCCATTATGCAGGTAAGTAATGTGCAACCCAATGTATCTCAACTCCAGAATACAGGTAAAGCAGAATTTTACGGTTCAGAGTTCTCGGCTAACTACATGATCCTTAATGGGTGGAATGCCGGAGCGCAATACAGCTATTTGCACCGTGCAAATCTGAGCAATAAAGGACTCAAATTTACAGATGCTCCAGATCACAAAGTTCTGGTATCTTCAGGTTACCAGTTCAAAAATATAGCTTCGGTACTGGCCAGCATGGAATACAATTCTTCGCGCTATAGCACTAGCTATGGTACTAAAGCAAGTGAATTTGCAGTTGCAAACTTTAGCGCGCAAGTTAAAGGATACCGCTGGATTTCTATTGAGGCAGGCGTGAACAACGCTTTCGATAAAAACTATGCAATTAGCGAAGGCTTTCCGGAAGCAGGCAGAAATTACTTTGTAAATTTAGTATTCAATAATCTTTAATATGAAATCCTATAAAATAATACTCCTTGCTTCCCTATTTATTGCCTCGCTGGCGTCAAACAAATTGTTTGCTCAAACTGATGCAAAACAGTTATCGGCAGTTATCGAAGGTGAGGTGAAAACCAAACTGGTATTAACTCCTGCTGACGTAGATAAATTACCTAAAACCACTATTACCCAGAAAGACCGGACAGAAAAAGAACATACCTATACCGGCGCTGAACTTGGCCTTGTGCTTAAAAATGCGGGAGTGACCTTAGCCGAAGAATTAAAAGGCGAAAATCTGACCAAATATCTGCTGGTAGAAGCCAGCGATGGTTACCAGGTCCTTTTCTCATTGCCTGAAGTTGATCCTGCATTTTCTTCGCGTAAAATTATTCTGGCCAACAGAAAGGACGGCGCCTTATTATCAGCAGATGAGGGCCCGTTCCACATCATCATTGAGGGTGAAAAAAGGAAACCGAGAAACGCGAGACAGGTTATTTCAATAAAGGTTAAATTTGCCAATTAACAGGATGAAAAAGCTATTTCTATTTCTGCTTTTAGTGTTGTCGTTGACAACACATGCGCAACCTTTAAGAGTTGCTGTAGCTGCCAACGCACAATTTGTAATAAAAGCCTTGCAGGCAGATTTTAAAAAGAAAACCGGAATTGAAATAGAGGTTATTGCAGGTTCTTCGGGAAAGCTAACTGCTCAAATAAAGAACGGCGCACCTTATGATGTTTTTCTTTCTGCTGATATGGATTTTCCAAATGCTCTTTATAAGGAAGGTTTCGGAACTAACCCACCGAAAGTGTATGCCTTAGGCAGTTTAATTGTATGTAGCACTTCAGATCTGGAATTGAAAAACTGGCGGAGCCTGTTAACTACCAACAAAGTAAACAAGGTAGCTGTAGCTAATCCTGTACTAGCACCTTATGGAAAGGCAGCAGAACAGGCCTTGCGTCATTACAGGTTATGGAACAAGATCAAAGATAAAATGGTACTGGGAGAAAGTATCTCGCAGGTGAACACCTATATTTCTGCAGGAGTGGCTAGTGTTGGTTTTACAACAGAAGCATTGATATACGAAAGGCCCGATGCTGCAAAACTCAAATGGGTGAAGGTTGATCCTAGAGTTTATGATGAAATAAAACAAGGAATGCTTATTCTTACTCATGCCAAAAAGGGGAATTACGATAAAGCTTCAAAGTTTTTCAGTTACCTTCAATCGCCCGCAGCTAAACAGCTTTTTAAGAAGAATGGGTATAGAATTCCGTAAGTTTAAAAAGAATGGATTTAACACCTATATTCCTTAGCCTAAAACTTGCCTGTGTGACAACGTTAATCCTTTTTGTGATTGGCTTGCCCATAGCTTATTGGCTATCTGGCCGTAGTTCCATCCCTAAGCTAATCATTGAGGCAATAATTACCATGCCATTGGTGTTGCCTCCTTCAGTGCTGGGATTTTATCTGTTACTGGCTTTTAGCCCTAAAAATGCTTTGGGAGAATGGCTGCAGGAACATTTTAATATACACCTGGTATTTTCATTTGAGGGCTTAATCTTAGCGTCGGTTATTTATAGCTTACCCTTTATGGTGAGTCCGGTAAAATCGGCTTTTATACATTTGCCTACCTCGATTAGAGAAGCATCCTATACCATGGGTAAGTCAAAGTTTGAAACCCTTTGGCATGTATTATTACCCAATATCAAATCCTCTTTGCTAACTGCGGCTGTGCTTACTTTTGCTCATACCTTAGGAGAATTTGGTGTTGTTTTGATGATTGGCGGAAATATTCCAGGTGTAACCAAAGTTGCCTCGATCGCCATTTATGATTCGGTAGAAAGTATGGATTATGCCAATGCAAATTACTACTCCCTGATTCTGTTTTCAATCACTTTTGTAATAGTCCTGACTGTTTTTATTTTGAATAGAAAATCTGCAAAAAGCCCGCTTGAATGATAGAAATTAATATAAAAAAAAGAGTTAGAACCTACAATGGAACTAATCTGATTCAGGTAAAGGCTTCATTTCATCATCGGCACATTACCCAGATTATTGGTCCTTCTGGATCGGGTAAAACAACGCTCTTAAAAATTATTGCCGGTTTGATTAAACCGGAAGAAGGAAAGATAACGGCGAACGAGAATGTGTGGCTTGATACCAAAGCCAACAGGAATCTGGAACCTCAGAAACGTAGTGTAGGCTTTGTATTTCAGGATTATGCCTTGTTTCCAAATATGACTGTTATAGAACACCTTCAGTATGGTTCAAACGATGCTCAATATATTGACAGGTTAATAGCGATAGGCAGGCTTGACGCTTTTAGAACACATAAACCCAAGCATCTGTCAGGTGGCCAGCAGCAACGCCTGGCTATTTTAAGGGCTTTATCTACAAAACCTAGTCTATTACTAATGGATGAGCCTTTTTCGGCTTTAGATAATGTGCTCAAAAAGGATGTAATGACCGACCTGAAAACTTTATTTGATGAGTTAAAAATCACCTGTTTGGTTGTAAC
>NZ_JBFTIZ010000153.1:9435-10034 GCF_056395165.1 Pedobacter sp. 10L46_2 | reverse complement strand
CCCCTCACCCTATCCTTTACACTGAGAGCGCACCGAATATTTTTGAAATTATCTGTTTATGGTAAATGAAAGCGGCATATTATACCTAACTCTAACGTTTTGATCATTTTGTCGGCCCGGTTTCCATTTTGGGGACTTACTAATTACCCTTACCGCTTCTTCATCACATCCATATCCTATACCTTTTAAAACAGTAACGTTTGATACAGAACCATCTTTCTCTATTACAAAGCTGATAAAAACCTTACCCTGTGCATCAACTTCCTGCGCCGCATTCGGGTATCTTAAATTTCTTTGTATAAATTTAGCCCAGGCTTTCATTCCCCCTTCAAATTCAGGGTAGGCTTGGATATCTCCTATTTCATGAATCCCCGTATCTTCCTTCTCACCATTCCCTACACCATTACCTGGAGCTATTCCATTACCATTGCCCTCAACAGGAGCCGATCCAAGTGACGTCTCAACTCCCGATTGCGTAACAGGCCCTACTGCCGCATGATCTATTTGTTCTAGAGTTGGCGGATCGGTAATTAATGGCCTATCCACAACAATTGGATTTGAAACGGGCTTTACAGTTTTAATTTTTTCTTTTATTGGTT
>NZ_JBFTIZ010000153.1:0-9378 GCF_056395165.1 Pedobacter sp. 10L46_2 | reverse complement strand
TTCCTGAAGTTTTGGTTTCTCTATTGGTCGATCAGCAATATTTATATCAATAACACGATCAGGTTTTAAAGGTTCGATGAGTGCATCTGCGTCTTTACTAATAAAATGTTTGTAAATCATTGGGCCAGCAAAAAAAAGAACAAAAAGCGGGGCAGCAATAAATAAAGCGCGTGCTGTAGTGCCTGATGATTGAGATCTTAGTGCATAAGCACCATAGTTTTTATTTCTGTTTCTAAATACAAGGTCGAGCCACTCTGCCTTGTGTAAATTGGATGAGATGTTAAACATAATTTCAAGTATTAGTTTTAAACAGGATGTAGAATACCCGTATATTCCATAACACTTTAAAAAAAACTTAAATCACGATGTTTTTTCACCAAAACGCAGAAAAATATCTTCTCCGCTAAAAATCATAAAAAACGGCAGTTTTATAGATTTTTAGTGTTTTCCCAACAAAAACAAGAAATTTTTCAGACAAAAAACAGCAAAAACGAAAAAATAACACCAAAAAATATAAAAATAAATGAACAAACTGTATATTTACCCTTCGAGAGACAGACTTAACCTTCCAAATAAATAAGCCGCCTCTTCAACTTATTTTTCTTCTTAAAAACTGATTTTCATCTAAAAAGCGTAAATTTTATGTTAAAATTTGCTAACATTTGTATTTTTACACACAATTTGATGGAAATTATTAATTAATAATCCTATTTTTGATAAAATTTTAAACAAATAAATGAAAAGCTTAAGAACAATTGCATTAAAAGAAGCGCAGACAAGAATTTCACCAGAGGTAAAGTCACCTTCGACTAAAATTTCTGATTTTTTTGGCGTTAATGTTTTTGACAAAAGAAAAATGAAAGATTTCTTGTCAAAAGAGGTTTATCAGAAATTAGTGGCATCGATTGAATCGGGCGAACTAATTAATCATGAAGATGCCAACCACATCGCAACGGCTATGAAAGGCTGGGCAATGGCTAAAGGCGCTACTCACTATACCCACTGGTTTCAACCATTAACCGGCACTACAGCTGAGAAACATGATTCATTTTTTGAGCCTAGCAGCGATGGCGCAATTGAGAATTTCGCAGGTAGTGCGCTAGTTCAACAAGAACCAGATGCATCAAGCTTCCCTAATGGTGGTATCCGTAATACTTTCGAAGCACGCGGATATACTGCATGGGACCCTTCTTCTCCAGCATTCATTATGGAAAGCAAAGCTGGTAAAACACTTTGTATCCCAACTGTATTTGTTTCTTATACCGGTGAAGCACTAGATTACAAAGCTCCTTTATTAAAAGCACTTGCTGCTATGGATAAAGCTGCTGTTGACGTTTGTCAGTATTTCGATAAAAGCATCACTAAAGTAAATGCATCTTTAGGTATTGAACAAGAATATTTCCTTGTTGACCTTGCATTATATAATGCTCGTCCGGATTTAGCATTAACCGGACGTACTTTGTTCGGTCATATGTCTGCAAAAGGACAGCAATTAGAAGATCATTATTTCGGATCTATTCCTGAGCGTGTATTCACCTACATGGTTGATTTCGAAAATGAAGCTTTAAAATTAGGTATTCCTTTGAAAACCCGTCATAATGAGGTTGCTCCTTCTCAATTTGAGTGTGCTCCTATTTATGAAGAAATCAACCTTGCAATTGATCATAACCAATTGTTAATGGACTTAATGGAAAAAGTTGCTTTAAGACATAACTTTAAAGTTCTTTTACATGAAAAACCATATGCTGGTATCAACGGATCAGGTAAACACAACAACTGGTCATTAATTACTGACACTGGTAAAAACTTATTATCTCCAGGAAAAACTCCGAAAAACAACTTGATGTTCTTAACATTCTTTGTTAACACTATCAAAGCTGTTCATGAGCATGCTGATTTATTGAGAGCAAGTATTGCTTCAGTAAGCAACGATCACCGTTTAGGTGCTAATGAAGCTCCTCCTGCAATCATCTCTATCTTCCTTGGTTCTCAATTAGCTGAGGTATTAGACGAGATCGAATCATCAAGAAGCATCATTAAAAAAGTTAAAAATGAAGATTCTTTATGGTTAGGTATTCCTAAGATCCCTCAGATCTTGTTAGACAATACTGACCGTAACCGTACTTCTCCTTTTGCCTTTACAGGTAATAAATTTGAGTTAAGAGCTGTAGGTTCTTCTGCTAACTCTTCTGCTCCTATGACTGTGTTAAACACAATCGTAGCTGATCAATTGATCAAATTCAAAACTGAAGTTGATAAACTGATCAAAAAAGGCGAGAAAAAAGATGTTGCATTGTTAACTATTCTTAAAAAATACATCAAAGAATCTAAAGATATCCGTTTTGAAGGAAATGGTTACAGCGATGAGTGGGCTGAAGAAGCTGCTAAACGCGGTTTATCAAACATCAAAACTACTCCAGTTGCTTTAGATGCTTACGTAAGTGAAAAATCTACTGAGTTATTTACTAAACTCAACATCTTTAATGAGCGTGAGTTACATGCCCGTCATGAGATCTTGTTAGAAAGCTATTACAAAAAACTTCAAATCGAAGCAAGAGTAATGGGTGAAGTAACAAACAGTATGATCATTCCTGCCGCTATTGCTTACCAAAATTCGTTAATCGAAAATGCTAAAGGATTAAAAGAACTTGGCTTATCAGGTGATGCATTAGCAACTCCACTTTCTATCATCAACAAAGTATCTGAGCACTTAAATATCGTTAAAACCAGCATTGACGCAATGCTTGAGCAACGTAAAAAAGTAAATGCAATTGAAGATTCACGTGAGAAAGCGATCAGCTACGATGAGAAAGTAAAATCTTACTTCGATACTATTCGTTACCATACAGATAAATTAGAACAAATCGTAGATGACAGCGTATGGCCTCTACCTAAGTTCAGGGAATTATTGTTTATAAAATAAACCAAACTCCTAATAACCAACTATTTTTTAGTTTTATAACCTCTGCTTTAATTAGTAGGGGTTATTTTTTTATTAGTTAGTATGTTTTTTTTCTACATTAAAGTTTTAACATTAAGGGGTTTCCCTATCTTTGCAACAACATGAGTGATAACAGGTACAACCAGCGTGGCGTTTCTGCCTCGAAAGAAGATGTGCACCAAGCCATCAAAAACATAGATAAAGGTATTTTTCCGCAGGCTTTCTGTAAGATCATCCCTGATATTTTAGGCAACGACGAGGCTTTTTGCAACATAATGCATGCTGACGGTGCAGGTACAAAATCTTCATTGGCTTATGTTTACTGGAAAGAAACCGGTGATATTTCTGTTTGGAAAGGCATTGCTCAGGATGCAATCATTATGAATATTGATGATTTGATCTGTGTTGGGGCTACCGACAATATTTTATTGTCATCAACAATTGGTCGTAATAAAAACCTGATCCCTGGTGAAGTAATTGCTGCCATTATTAATGGCACTGAAGAGATTTTAGCTGAGCTTAGGTCTCAGGGCATCTCTATTTACTCAACTGGTGGCGAAACTGCCGATGTAGGTGATCTGGTACGTACAATCATTGTTGATTCAACAGTAACATGTCGTATTGAACGTGAAAAAATCATCAGCAACGACAAAATACAGGCCGGTGATGTAATCGTTGGCCTATCTTCATATGGACAAGCCAGCTATGAAACAGAATATAATGGCGGTATGGGATCTAACGGACTTACCTCTGCTCGTCATGATGTATTCGATAAATCTGTAGCAAACAGTTATCCTGAAAGTTTTGATCCTGCTGTTCCTTTTGATTTGGTATTTTCTGGTGGAAAGAAACTAACCGATCCGATTAAAATTGATGACCAAACGGAAGTAACTGCCGGCAAACTGGTATTATCACCTACACGCACTTATGCTCCTGTTATAAAAAAGGTATTAGAAAGTCACAGGCCTCAAATTCATGGTATCGTTCATTGCAGCGGTGGCGCACAAACTAAAGTGCTTCACTTTGTTAATAACAATGTTCATATCATAAAAGATAATTTATTTCCTATTCCTCCCCTGTTCCGTTTAATACAGGAAGAGTCTGGTACAGATTGGAAAGAAATGTATAAGGTATTTAATATGGGCCACCGCATGGAATTATATGTTCCGGCTGAAATAGCTGAAGACATCATTGCCATCTCTAAAAGCTTTAATATTGATGCTCAAATTATTGGTCGCGTAGAGGGTTCTACCCAAAAACAAGTAACAATTGTTTCGGAAAATGGCGAGTTTGTTTATAATTAACATATAAGCTTAGTAATAGACCTAAAAGGGTGTATCATAATCATGGTACACCCTTTTTAGTACATAAAGAATCAGCAATGAGATCACAATGTTCGAGATGGCGAAAGTTCAAACAAGTTATAAACAATGCTTTATTTCTTTTGCTTTAGCGCTTTTGCAATACCTTGCTCAACAAGCGGCTCCATAATTGCGTAACCAGCTTTATTAGGATGAATACCATCTTCAGCTAAGCTTTTCGGCAAGCCATTTCTTTCATCTTTCATCGCAGAGAAATAATCTACATAAATGAATTCATTTTTTTCAGCATAAGCTTTAATCCATTTATTTAATTCAATCACTTTATCAGCAGGTTCCACCCCCGGTTTCCATGGGAAGGCGAAAGCAGGTAACACAGAAGAAAGTACCACCTTAATCTTATTTGCTCTTGCAATTTCGGTCATAGCAGTGATGTTGTCTTCAATCATTTCCAGAGTCGAAGGACCTGTATTACCAGCAATATCATTGATTCCGCAGAGCATCACAACTACTTTAGGTTTTAGCGCAACCACATCCTGATGAAACCTGATGAGCATCTGTGGTGTAGTCTGCCCACTAATCCCACGACCAATATAAGGTCTGCTGGAAAAAAATTCAGGCCGATTGTTCTTCCATCCCTCAGTAATTGAATTACCCATAAAAACAACTCTATTTTCATTTTTAGCAGGTGCACTGAGCTTCGAATTCTCTTCCTGATATCTTTTTAGATTAGCCCAGTCCTGTGCCTGAGAAAATTGAATGGAGAGTAAAATGGCTGGAATGATCAGCCATTTTTTAGAAGTTATTTTCATACTATTCATTTGGTTAAAGTTATTTTCTAGTGTTTTACCTTATAGAATTTATAAGCAAACATAAAGATCACAATATAACAGATTATTGGTGTATAATATGCATGTGCAATTCCTGCACTGTCAGCCACCGCTCCCATTATAAAAGGGAAAAATGCGCCTCCAACAACTCCCATTGATATAAATGAAGAAGCTTGTTGTGTACGTGCACCAAGATTTTTAAGCCCAAGACTAAAAATAGTAGGAAACATGATACTAAAGAAAAAGTTGATCATAAGAAGCGCAACAAAAGATACCCATCCAAAGCTTTGAGCAACTATAACGCACATTAGAATATTACCAATAGCAAATATTGCCAGCAACTTATTAGGTGCGATTACTCGCATTAAGAAGGTACCCAAAATACGACCTGTAAGCATCATACCCATAAACACCACCATATAATACCCTGCTTCAGAATCGGTAAAGCCCATTTTTTCGTGTCCGTAATTAATAAAGAATGCCCATGTTCCGGCTTGGGCTGCAACATTAAAAAATTGAGCTATTACTGCCCATACAAAATGCTTATGATCAAATAGCTTCTTATCAGGAGCGGTATCAACATTTACGGCATTCTCATCTACTGCTGTAACATGTGGATCTATTAAAGCTGGTATTTTAACAAAAGAAAATGCAACTGCAACAAGTAGAATAACAGTTCCAATAACAGCATATAATATTTTTACTGAGGTAAGATCTGTACTACCCTCAACATTATTACTTAGTAAAAAATAACTTCCTATTGCGGGCCCCAACATAGTTCCAACCGCATTAAATGTTTGAGCAAAATTTATACGAAGATCACTAGTACGTTGGTCTCCTAAAGAGGCAACAAACGGATGGGCAACTGTTTCTAATGTTGATAAACCGCAGCCCACAATGAACAATGCAATACCAAAGAAAGCAAAGGAAGAGATATTAGCTGCTGGCACAAACAAGAAAGCTCCTGCCGCGAAAAGAGATAGTCCTAAAAGGACTCCTTTTTTGTATCCGAAGCGTTTCATAAACAATCCGGCAGGTATACCCATCACTGCATATGCACCAAATACTGCAAACTGCACAAAGGCAGACTGGAACTTGGAAAGACTCATTGTATGCTGAAAATGTTTATTCAACACATCAGCCATTGTAATTGCAATACCCCAGAACATAAAAAGGGAGGTTACAAATATTATCGTTACCAGGAATTTCTTCTCAGTAAAGGCTGCTTTAACTTTTAATTCGCTCATAATTTTGTTATAAATGGTTAATTTATTATTGGTTTAGGTTGTCTGTTACTTATTTTGATACTCCCCAGGTCTTGTTTGGCTTAGCTCCCATTTCAAGTTCCAATTTTCCTCCCGCAACTAACTGCTCATGAGTAAACCATGGTGTATTTAGCACTTGTCCGTTGAACTTGGCACTTTGAATATATTTATTTACAACTGAACAGTTGTTTGCTATCAGTTGAAATTTCTTTCCGTTAGAAAGCTCTATTGTAACATTCTGGAATACCGGACTTCCGATTGTATATACCGGAATACCTGGCGTAACGGGATAAAATCCCATCGACGAGAATACCACAAAAGCTGTCATACCACCACCGTCTTCATCACCAGGAATACCGAATACATTGTCTTTAAACCAGGTGTCCAAAAGAAATCTGATGCGTTTTTGAGTTTTCCATGGCGAAGCCGTGTAATTAAATAAATAAGGGATGTGAAAGCTCGGCTCATTCCCCATAGAGAACTGACCAACCATACCCGTTGCATCCGGGAACTTAGCCCAGTTTTCATATTTACTTCTACCAAGCGGCTCTCTATAAAGCTGATCTAATTTATTCTCGAAGCTTTTTGCACCACCAAACAATCCTATCAGGCCTTTAACATCCTGTTGCACTTGCCATAAATAAGTCCAGCCATTATTCTCATCATAATAGTCTCTGCCGCCCATACCGCCATCAAACTTAGGATCTATATCTACCCAGTTACCATCTTTATCTTTTGGTAAAAACATCTGAGTTTTGCTATCCCATAAATTCTTATAGTTACTACTTCTTGCTATAAACTTGGTGTAATCCTGATCCTTTCCAAGCTCTTTGGCCATTTGCGCAACAGCCCAGTCATCATAGCTATGCCCTAAAGTTACTGCTACAGCCTGGCGTTTTTCCCAACTATGCACATTAGTAACAGTTTCTTTTTCATCTTTTTTCAGGGATGGAAAATATCCTTTTTCATAGTAAAAATCCTCGAGTTCACCTTTTGGACCATTTTTCCATGGTAGCATTGTTGCTTCATTTGCATTTTTAAGCATCCCTTCATAAGCTTTATTAACATCAAAGCTTTTTATTCCTTTACGGTAAGCATCAAGAAAGGTAATTGATGAGTGAAATCCATTCATGCATGGATTATCGCCAAACAACAACGGAAATGTAGGTACCCATCCACTCTGCGTATACATGTTTACATAAGAGTTCATCATGTCACCTTCCTGTTCAGGGTTAAGGATTGTGCGAAGCGGGTGATGTGCAAGGTAAGTGTCCCACGACCAATCGTCTACATAAAACGGACGCGTAGTTTTATGAACCTGCTTATCATAACCACTATAATATTGGCCATCCTCAGTAATATCAACCATACGCTCATAACAACGATATAAAGCAGTATAGAACGAACGCTTTTGAGCTTCTGTTCCTCCTACTGTTTTAATTTGATTGATTACTTTCGACCATGCTTCTTCTCCCTTTTTAACTTGCTGCTCAAAGGTTGAGTTTTTCAACTCATTGTCGAAATTCTTCTTAGCCTGCTCTGCACTGACATAAGAAATGGCATATTTAAATTCAATATTTTTTGGTGCATTTTTCGGAAACCTAACCCATGCTTTTAAGTCCTTTTCATCTACCGAATTGGCCACTATAGCTTTACCATCCTTTAAACCACCCAATACAACATCCGTATTAAAAGCGCCATACATGTAAACTTTAATATTTCCATTGTAGGTTTCTATACCACTTATTTCTCTTTTTGAAATTGACTTATATTCATGTTCACCACCATTATATACACCAAGTAACAATCCTTTTTCACTGTTTTCAGGATATTCAAATTTGAATATACCCGTCTTTTTTCCTGGAGTAAACTCAACTTTTATTTCTTCATCAATCAACCAGGTAGTATAATACCAGGGGCGGTTTATCTCCAGATCATGATCATAAGTCATCTTTTTGTTCCAATCAGATGCCTCTATATCCTTTACAGTTGGTTTAATAGAAAAAACCTGCCCCATCCTATGTGAAACAACATTTAAAGGGAAACTGGAAATCTGATCCGACATATAATCAGGTCGTTGAGCAAACATCCTTATCATTTGGTTAGGAAGTTGTACGGTTGGTCTGGTAGGTTCTAAAAGCTGACCTACATTACCAATTATTGGATCCACATATTTTAGGTTACCAGTTCCCTCATACTGGTTCGTCTGGGCCATGGCAATACCCTGACCAAAAAGCAAAGCTGCCGAAAAAGCAATCTTGAGTTTGGACGTAATTGTTCTATTAAAGATTAAGGACATAATACTGATTAGTTTATAAGTTTGGTTCTTAAGTTTTCACAATGTGTGCAATGCTAAAGATATAAAACTCATTCCATAAAAAACAGCATTATTTATGTTACTAAACCCTTATAGCAAACCAATAAACCGCAATTAAAAAAGGGACGGTTTGCAAATGCAAGCCGTCCCTTTTTTAATATCAACAATAGCAGATTGTTTTTAAAGCTACCGTCATCTCGACCTGAGGAGAGATCTCTTGAATTAACATAACCAAGAGATCTCTCCTCAGGTCGAGATGGCGAACTTGTCTGTGAGAGATCCTGAGCTAAACTCAGGATGACGATCGATTCAGATAAAACTCCTTCCTTTCTGCTCCTTCCTATCCTCTTTTCCAGAAAAAATGATTCCTCTTTGAAGACATGCGAATTTTTGCTCTTCAGCAAATATTCGAGGATGAAAAGAGTGTGTCATTTTTTCCTCTTATTTTTTCAAATCTAATTCCTCAATCAAATTCTTAGCACCGCCGAGCACATCAATACACCATAACACATAGCGTACATCCACACATATGGTACGTTTAAACTGTTTATCAAAAGCGATATCACCGCTCATGGCTTCCCAGTTACCATCAAATGCTAAACCGATCAGTTCACCATTACCATTAATAACCGGCGACCCCGAATTACCTCCGGTGATGTCATTATTGGTAATAAAACCAACGGTTAAAGTTCCGTCATTGCCATAC
>NZ_JBFTIZ010000152.1:0-21083 GCF_056395165.1 Pedobacter sp. 10L46_2 | reverse complement strand
ACCCTAAACACTCAGGACGAGAACAATCTAAACAGTTTTTTGAAAGAAGAATCTAGTGACTATTTATTCCATTTATCTCAGCAGGAACCTAAACTCAAAAAAATAATTGATGATTATTTACTCGTTACCGGAGCTGCGGATGGTGATGTTCACAAAAACAGATATGCCTTGGAAGTTTCCATGCAAATGATAAATACTGCAATTAACAATTTTTTTGAAGCCGAAAAAGAGAAATTACAGCAATCGTATCCTTGCTACTTCGAGAAATTCAGAACTGATGGTGTTGAATACGATATTTACATTGGTCAGTCCATCTCTCCGGATAAAATCTTTAATCATTTTCACCTCAAAAATCTTAGGCTATGGCAACTTTCATCTATGGCTAATGTAGTTAGAATGACTCATGCTTTATTGCCAGCTATGCCAACCAAGCTTTATACTACTCAGTTGTTATTTGTCCATAACCATACAATCGACATTAGTTTTAGAGCTGATGAGCGAAAATTTGATGTAGAAGGCGCATACAATATCAGGTATCAGATGATAAAAAAACGAATCGACAAAGTTCACATCAGAGGTAGCAGTGAGCGTTTAACACAGCCTGATAAGATAGCGTTGATCTATTTTAATAAGAGAGATATTGATGATTATCTTCCTTTTATTACTTATTTACAGGAAACTGGAGTGCTGGATCAAGACCTGGAAGAACTTGATTTAGAGGACCTACAAGGGTTAAGCGGACTAAAAGCTTTAAGGATTGGCGTTATACATCCGAAAAAGACAAACGACATTTAGCCATAGATATGTCAAATACTTTCAAAAGTAATTACTTTTGAAAATTAGTATATACTTTTGACTAAATTAACTATTTAGTCAAAACTTATGAAAAGTATTCTACCTCTCTTTGGTCTTTTATTGCTGCTAAGTGCCTGCGGTGATACACAAAAAATGCAACTAAGGGCACCAGAGCCTCAGGTTGCTGAAGCAAAAACAGATAGCACTGCAGTTATAGCTACAGACACTACTAGAACGGATTCTGCCAAAACTCTTGCAAAGAAGTAGTATTGAGGTAAAATTTACCCCATCAATTCTTTCATAAGTTTATCAAAGTCAGCTTTCATTATTGCAAGCTCCTCTTCTACTTTTGCCAGCCGCTGTTCCAAATCACTTGCAGGTCTGCTGTAATTATCGTCTATCGAATCATCTTGTGTTAGATCGGGGGTTCCGCTCAACAAATGCACATAACGCATTTCCTTTTGCCCGGCACGCTTAGGTAACTGCAAAACATAAGGCATTTCCGGATCTGAGAGTCTTTCAAGTACAGCCTGCACATCGTCCAGCGATTCAAACTCATATAACCTGCCCGAATTCGTATTTAATTCACCAGGTGTTTGTGCACCTCTTAGCATTAACAAACAAATAATAGCTACTTCCTGAGGCGTTACAGGGAAAACAATAGCAAAATTATGTTTGTACTTAACGCTCCTGCTGGAACCACCTGTTGCAGTTGAAATTAAACTCTTTCTTTTTAAAGTATCAAGAGCCAATATTACCGTCTGCTCATCGTATTGTACAACCGGCTTACGCGAAGTTTTTTGATTACAAGCAGCCGTAATTGCATTGATGGTCATTGGATAATACTCAGGCGTAGTCTTGGATTTCTCCATTAATACACCTAAAACACGAAGTTCTTCGGCATTTAAAACCGGCAGGGTCTGTGGTGAATCCATTAATTCTTAAGAATTAGATAAAATAAGATAGATCCTGTTTAATTCATCTTTAGTAAAATTGGTATTCTCAAGGCAYTTTAATGAATCAGCAAGCTGCTCAGGTTTACTTGCGCCTACCAATACAGAAGTAATTCTTTCGTCGCGTAAAATCCACGACAGCGCCATATGAGCCAATTTTTGTCCTCTTTCCTGAGCTATTGCATTCAGTTTATTAAGCTGAGCTAATTTTTCGTCAGTAATTTGATCGCGTTGTAAAAATCCGTGAGACTTTGCTGCTCTCGAATCCTCAGGAATACCCTTTAGATACTTATCGGTAAGCATCCCTTGGGCCAATGGAGAAAATGGGATACAGCCAACACCCTCATTACCTAAAAGGTCTAATAAACCGTCCTCTATCCAACGCTCATACATAGAGTATTTTGGCTGATGGATAATGCATGGGGTACCCAGTTCTTTTAAAATTTGGATGGCACGCGCGGCCTCTTCCGGCTTATAATTAGATATACCTACGTATAATGCCTTACCCTGACGAACGATCAGATCTAATGCTGTCATAGTTTCTTCAAGCGGAGTCTCGGGATCCGGACGATGGTGATAAAAAATATCAACATAATCTAGCTCCATTCTTTTTAAACTCTGATCTAAACTTGACACCAGGTACTTTTTAGAGCCCCAATCGCCATAAGGTCCATCCCACATAGTATAACCAGCTTTACTTGAAATGATCATTTCATCTCTGTAACCGGCAAAATCTCTCTTTAATAGCTTACCAAAATTCTCTTCGGCTGAACCTGGAGGCGGACCGTAGTTATTAGCAAGATCGAAGTGAGTAATACCACTATCAAAAGCGAGTTTTAATATGTTACTGCAATTTTCCAATTGATCTACATGACCAAAATTATGCCATAGGCCTAATGAAATTGCTGGAAGTTTTAACCCACTGTTACCGCAGCGGCGGTATTGCATTTGAGTATATCGGCTGGAACTGGGTGTATATGGCATATAATAGATAAAATATTCAGTAGCGGCAAAAACCGCTACTGATATTTAAATAAATTAATACTTATTTAGCGTTTTTTTTCTCTGTAACTTCAGCACGAATTTCTTGAGCAAGAACTTTTAAATCTTGCATAGCTTTACGTACTCTTGTTCCAGCTGCATTGTTGCCAGAATTGTAAAATTTCTCAGCATCAGCCTCAACAGAAGCTAACAATTCTTTAACTTTTGAAAATTTTTCCATGTTTTGATTTTTTAATTTATAAGCCAAATATATATTATTTTGGAAATAAACGCGCATAACTTCACTTCTATTGCACTTTTTGTACCCGAACTCTTTTTTTTTAAAACCTTTTATAAGTTCACAGGTTATTTTCTAAAGCGAACTAAACAAATGATTATGCCATGGTTGAACTTATACATGTTGTTGAGGATGACGAAGATATCCGTTTTATAGTTGAATACGTATTGGTAGAAGCCGGTTATGAGGTTGTGACTTCTGGGACTGCAAAAGATTTTTATGAAAAAGTAGCTGTCCAACATCCTGAATTGATACTTTTAGACGTAAAATTGCCCGATGGTAATGGTATAAATATTTGCAGAAACTTAAAAACCGATAAAAAAACGAGCCATATTGCAATTATAATTATGTCGGCACATGCTGCCGAAAGAGCGGTTTTAGAAGAAGCCTGCGCCAATGGATTTATCAGCAAACCCTTTGATTTGGATGACATGCTCAACTCCGTAAAGAGGGTATTAAATGGTCATGATGATTATCAACAAAAACAAACGAGAAAAAATTCCAATAATTAAGGAAAAAATTCCTATATTTGTTTTGCACTAGATAAAAGCATTATGGCAAACACTCCAAAACCATACAAAACAAAGTCAAAAGTATCTGTTGTTTCAGAAAGCGCAGTTATTGCGTCTTACCAATCGTTATATGGCAACCCAATAAGTGTTCTTACCAATTCTAAAAATGGGTTATCAGCAAAAGCCGCCATTGATTTTCTTAATCTTTCGGGTTTCACCAAAGAAGAATTTCAGGATACTTTTAAAACAAATGTAAAAACTATACAAAATTACGTTTCGAATTCATCAAAGCTAGATGCCGCTTTAAGTGAAAAGCTTTTAAAATCTTTTTCTCTTTTTGATAAAGGCATCGAAATTTTTGGATCTGCAAAACTTTTTCATCAGTGGCTAAACACTCCTTCATATGGTCTTGGCAACCAAACCCCTTTCGATCTTATGGATACCATTACCGGTATTACCCTAATTGAAGAAGAACTGATAAGGATTGAATATGGTGATTTAGCTTAATTATGCATGTATTTCGTATAGCATTAGCTAAATATGCCACCAAGTTGTTTGCTTCGGGCAGAGCCGCACGCTGGAATCCTAACGATGTAGAAGTAATATACAGCGCAGGCTCGCGCTCACTGGCTTGCCTGGAAAATGTTGTCCACAGAAATCAAATAGGATTAAACCAATCTTTTCAGGTAATGACTATAGAAATCCCCGACGACATAAGAATCGTCCCTGTAGATATTAAAAAATTACCAGGTAATTGGATTGAATACCACAATATACCATTAACTCAAAAAATTGGGGAAGACTGGATCAACGAGGGCAAATCTGCCATTTTAAAAGTCCCCTCTTCTATCATTATAGCAGAATACAATTACCTGATAAATCCCAACCATCCGGATTTTAAATCGATAAAATTATTAAAATCGGAACCTTTTGTTTTTGACAGAAGAATAAAAAGCTAATTACGTATCCATTGCTAGGGCATCACCAGAGCATTACTAGGGCCTTAAGTCCAGTCAACGCCCTAGTAATGCCCTAGTAAGGCCCTACCAAGGCCCTAGCAACCTATTCCTCGACGTAGCGCACTTTCATCATTACGCCAGGGCTTTCGGTAAGTAAACTCCAGATCATTTTTTATTGTAAAAACCGATTTTCTTTTGAAATGAGGAAAAAGGTGGCGACATTAGCAAGCAATGAATTACCAAAAGAACATACAAAAAGCTATTATTGGCGCCTACAACAGGCATCAGCTACATGCGTATGCGCTTTTCAAAAGGTTTTTTAGAGAAAACTATCCTTTCGGTTTTAGTTTTCAAACCACCAGCAAGGACTTTATTAATTAAGCCCCGTATCATTTCGATTTTCTTTTTTCGATGCGGGGGTTAAAAGCACCTGATAAAAATCTGCTTTTTCTCATTCTTCATTTCAATTTTAATGCCTTTTCAGCAAAAGCCTGAATCGCGTATTCAATTTTTTTAAAAAATATAATAAAATATTAATTCACAACATATTCACGATCATGGAAACTAAATCATTGTCATTATCAAAAAGCGACTTTAAATTATTAAAGGAACATCTGGAAAAATCAAATATGAGCGCTTATAACAAAGAAAAATTAAGCAACGAATTAAAAGAAGCCACCATATATTCGGAAGAGGAACTTCCTTCTGATGTGGTGTGTTTAAAATCTGAAGCCCGTATAGCGAATACCAAAACCGGTAAAGAATTTACCTTTAAACTTGTAATGCCCGAAGAAGCAAACATTAAGGTTCAAAAGGTATCTGTTTTCGCTCCCATCGGAATTGCACTATTTGGCTATAGAACAAACGACATTATTACCTGGGAAATGCCAGATGGTTTACAGGAATTCAAAATACTATCGGTAAACAGGATGTAACCCACTTACCTCCTGCCTGCCATTGTTATCATCCGATGAGATAGGTCTTTTCCAAGGTATCTGTCTATAATCCCATGAACAACGTACAATATGGGAGTCATTAAAATGGCTACCACGAACTTATAGGTGTAATTTACCAGGCCTATTGCGGCAACCATTTGCCAGCTCCAGTGGTATTGGGGGTTAAGATAAAAAGCAATAAAGATAACCACAAAACTATCAATGCATTGCGAAACTAATGTTGAACCGGTGGCACGTAACCATAAGGCCTTGTCGCCGGTAACTTTCTTAATTTTATGAAAAATAAGCACATCAGCAATCTGGCCTACAAGGAAAGCAACAATAGAGCCCACAATGATCCACATACCCTGCCCAAATATACCGGCAAACGCATTGTTCATATTTAGTGATTCGCCATTAATGGTTTGTGTAACCCAAAAATCGGAAGGCTTTAACTGCATAGCTCCACCTACAACAATAAAGGCATATGCTATTAAAATGGCCGTTAGAATAGATAAATAACGAACTTGTCGCACTCCAAAATACTCATTTATAATATCAGTCATGATAAATATAATGGGCCAGGTTAACACACCGGCCGACATATTATAGGAAAGATTGGGTACTCCCAGTAAATTAATATTGAACTTTTCGATACCAAGCGTACCTTCAACTGTAAATATCTTTACACCAATAAACTCCGAGAGTATGGCGTTCGCGACAAAGAAGCTCCCTAAAATAAGCAGTAACCTGCTCTCTTTTGTTTTAAAAGTCATAGCAGGTTGAAATTATTAAATAATTCTGATATAACAGGATAAATATTATTTCTATTTTCGCTTAAACATGATATCAATACACTCCAAATTACCCACAGTTGGCACCACTATTTTTACGGTGATGTCTAAACTTGCTGAAGAACATAATGCGATAAACCTATCACAAGGATTTCCAGATTATGACTGTGATCCTAAACTGGTAGATTTTGTAGCTGATGCAATGAAGAAGGGCTTTAATCAGTATGCTCCTATGCCCGGATTACAATCGCTTAGGGAACTTATTGCAGAAAAGGCAAATACGCTTTATGATGCTGATTATAACCCGGATACTGAAGTTACGGTTACCGCAGGTGGAACACAGGCTATTTTTACGGCACTATCTTCGTGCATTACTGCTGGTGACGAAGTAATTATTTTTGAGCCGGCTTACGACTCCTATGCCCCTGCAATTAAATTATTGGGCGGACTGGTAAAGCCTTACGAAATGGTGCCACCGGATTATGAGATCGACTGGGAAATGGTAAAGAAACTATTTACTGTGAATACCAAAATGATCATTTTAAATAGTCCCCATAACCCTACTGGCAGTATTTTAACGGAAAAGGACATCAAAGCGCTTATTAAACTCACTAAGAATACAGATATACTTATTCTTAGTGATGAGGTGTATGAGCATATCATATTTGATGGTATAAAACATCATAGCCTGGCTTTATATCCCGAATTAAGAGACAGAAGTTTTATTGCAGCATCATTTGGCAAATTACTACACACAACAGGATGGAAACTCGGCTACTGCCTTGCTCCTGCCAACTTAATGAAGGAATTTCGTAAAGTACACCAGTTCAACGTTTTTAGTGTAAACACGCCAATGCAGGTAGGTGTAGCTAATTACCTTAAAGACCCTGAAACATATAACGGATTACCCGAATTTTTCCAGGAAAAGCGGGATTTCTTCCGTTCATTACTTGGCGAAACTAAATTTAAATTATTACCTTGTCATGGTTCTTATTTTCAATGTGTTAGCTATGCTCACTTGAATGACGAGAAAGATACGGATATGGCCCAAAAGCTTGTCAGGGAAAATGGAGTAGCGAGCATACCTGTTTCGGCCTTCTACATTAGAAAAACAGATCATAAAGTATTACGCTTTTGTTTTGCTAAAAAGCACGAAACATTAGAAAAAGCCGTTGAAGGACTAATGAAGTTATAATTTACATCCCTTTAAATTAGAATAATGGATCAACCAAATAACCTGAATATTAGCAATCTCAAAATTACAATTTATCAGGCCTATCTGTTTTGGGAAAACATAGATAAAAACTTACAGAACCTTGCCCTTAGATTATCAATGGGGATAAAAGAGAAAACAGATCTGATCATACTTCCAGAGATGTTCAACACAGGTTTTAGCATGAATGCTGCTTCACTTGCCGAAGAAATGAACGGAAAAACAATGCAGTGGATGGCCCAGACAGCCGATAAATACGATTGCGTTGTTACCGGAAGTTTAATTATAAAAGAAAACGATAAATATTTTAACCGCTTAATATGGATGTTGCCGGATGGTAGTTTCAGCCATTATGATAAACGTCACCTCTTCGGTTTAGGTGATGAAGATAAAACTTACACGCCTGGCCACGACAAAGTGATTGTAGACTTAAAAGGCTGGAAAATACGTTTAGCCATCTGCTACGACCTTCGTTTCCCTGTATGGCTGCGCAATCAGAACGCAGAATATGATATACTATTATTAATTGCAAGCTGGCCTGATAAAAGATCGAGCCATTGGAATGCACTTATACCTGCCCGTGCCATCGAAAATCAAAGTTATGTGATTGCTGCAAACAGGGTTGGTCATGATGGAAAAGAAGTTTATCACAGTGGTCATTCTCAATGTATTGACCCAATGGGAAAAACTGTTTATTACAAACCTGAAGATGAAGATCTATACACCTTTAGCATAGGTTACGATGACTTGGTTAAAACCCGCCATAGTTTTCCTTTTCTAAGAGATGCTGATAATTTTAAAATTATTTAGTTACTTTAAACCTAAAATGTTTAATCGTAGAAAATTCATAAAAACAACTGCAATATCGGCTTCGCTTCTTGCTGTTAATAAAAGTAGTATAGCCGAAATAATTCCGGCTAAATCAACCTCAATTGATGTTAAACCTATCGTAATCTCTACCTGGGATTTTGGAATTGCTGCTAATCAGGCAGCATGGAAAGTACTGTCTTCGGGCGGCAGAGCGCTAGATGCAGTTGAACAAGGTGTTCACGTGCCAGAAGCTGACCCAAAGAACCAATCTGTAGGCTATGGTGGCTTGCCAGACAGAGACGGGCACGTTACACTTGATGCCTGTATTATGGACGAACAGGGTAATTGTGGTTCTGTAGCAGGCCTGGAACATATTATGCACCCAATTTCTGTTGCCAGATTGGTAATGGAAAAAACACCACATGTAATGCTTGTTGGCGATGGTGCACTTCAGTTTGCTTTAGAAAACGGTTTTAAAAAGGAAAATTTACTTACCAAAGAAAGTGAAAAGGCCTGGAAAGAATGGCTTAAAACCGCAAAATATGCCCCGGTAATGAATATTGAGAACAAGCTCTATCAAAAAGCTGCTCCTACTAAATTGCCAGGCAATCAATACAATCACGACACTATTGGCATGCTGGCCATTGATGCAAAAGGAAATATTTCCGGTGCATGTACAACCAGCGGAATGGCTTATAAACTACATGGCCGTGTAGGCGACAGCCCAATAATTGGCGCTGGCTTATATGTGGATAATGAAGTTGGTGGTGCTACCTCTACCGGTGTTGGCGAAGAAGTGATCCGTAACGTTGGAAGCTTTCTGGTAGTAGAACTAATGCGCCAGGGCTATTCGCCCGAAGACGCCTGCAAAGAGGCTGTAATGAGAATCATTAAAAAGAAACCTGAAATTGCAAAGGTGATACAGGTGGGCTTTCTTGCCATCAATAAAAAAGGAGAATATGGCGCTTATGCTATTCAGAAAGGCTTTAGTTACGCCGTTTGCACTGAACAGAAAGATGACCTTTTAATTCCCGGAAAAAGTTATTATTAATATTAAGTATCATGGTAAATATGGAGGTTTGCGCCAATTCTGTAAGATCTGCTCTTGCAGCTCAGGAAGGTGGTGTTATGCAACGATCGCTTTGGCGAAAAAAATGCTTTCTATAAAGGTATATCCTATTATACGGCCACGCGGAGGTGATTTTCTATACTCTGATTTGGAGTTTGATCTAATGAAAGAGGATATAAAAATCTGCAAATCGTTAAATTGTGATGGAGTAGTTATAGGTATCTTAAAAGCTGATGGCAGTGTAGACAAAGAAAGATGCGCAGCGCTTATTGCTGCAGCTAAACCTATGCCCGTAACGTTTCACAGAGCCTTTGACATGACTAATGACCTGGAAAAGGCTTTAGAGGATATTATTGAACTTGGCTGTGAGCGAATTCTTACTTCGGGAGGAGAATCTTCTGCGCTTAAAGGAGCAGGTGTAATTGCAAAGCTAATTAAACAGGCTCAGGGAAGGATCATCATTATGCCGGGTGCCGGTGTTTCTATAAGTAATATTACTGATATCATTAAATTAACAGGCGCCAAAGAGTTTCATGCCTCTGCAAGGCATGCCGTAAAGAGCAAAATGCAGTTCAGAAACCCAAGATTGAGTATGGGAAGCATAGCTGATGAATTTAGTTACGATCTTACTGATAGTGAGACTGTAAAAAATTTAATCGGGCTTGCCAACAAACCTGCATAATAATCCGCTCAAAATCTTATCTTTGCGCCACTGATGAAGCATATACGTAATTTTTGCATAATTGCACATATTGACCACGGGAAAAGCACCTTGGCTGACCGTTTATTAGAATACACTGAGACGATTACTCAACGCGAATCGCAGGCCCAGTTATTGGATAACATGGACCTTGAACGTGAGCGAGGCATAACTATTAAAAGTCATGCCATACAAATGAATTATAAGGTTGGTGAAATTGAATACAATTTTAACCTGATTGATACTCCCGGACACGTAGATTTTTCTTACGAAGTTTCRCGTTCTATCGCAGCTTGCGAAGGCGCCTTACTTATTGTTGATGCATCTCAGGGGATTCAGGCACAAACCATTTCGAACTTATATTTGGCTTTAGAGCACGATCTT
Source organism: Pedobacter sp. 10L46_2 (assembly GCF_056395165.1). Taxonomy (NCBI): domain Bacteria; kingdom Pseudomonadati; phylum Bacteroidota; class Sphingobacteriia; order Sphingobacteriales; family Sphingobacteriaceae; genus Pedobacter; species Pedobacter sp. 10L46_2. The sequence goes on along the minus strand of NZ_JBFTIZ010000152.1, from coordinate 10,680 downwards.
GAAATTATCCCGATCTTAAATAAAATGGATTTACCTGGGGCAATGCCTGAGGAAGTAAAAGATCAGATTATTGACCTGATTGGCTGTAAACGTGAAGAGATTATCCCTGCATCAGGCAAAACGGGCTTGGGAATTCCTGATATTATTCAGGCCATTGTAGACCGTGYTCCTGCTCCGGTTGGTGATCCTGACGCGCCTTTACAGGCATTGATTTTCGACTCTGTATTTAATCCTTTCAGGGGAATTATCGCTTACTATAAAGTAGTAAACGGCCAGATTAAAAAAGGTGATAAGGTAAAATTCATAAACACAGGCAAACAATACTTAGCAGACGAAGTTGGTATCCTGAAACTGGATATGTCGCCACGCAGTGTTGTTAAGACCGGTGATGTAGGTTATATTATTTCGGGGATCAAAGAAGCCCGTGAAGTAAAAGTTGGTGATACGATAACCACTGTTGACAGACCATCGTTAGAATCAATTCAAGGTTTTGAAGAGGTTAAGCCAATGGTTTTCGCCGGAATTTATCCGGTTGATACCGATGAGTTTGAAGAATTGCGTGAGGCAATGCACAAGTTGCAGCTTAACGATGCTTCTATTGTGTTTGAACCTGAAAGTTCTGCGGCTTTAGGCTTCGGTTTCCGTTGCGGTTTCTTAGGAATGCTGCACATGGAAATTATCCAGGAACGTTTAGAGCGTGAATTTGACATGACGGTTATAACAACCGTACCCAACGTATCATATATCGCGCACACTACTAAAGGCGAAGAAGTTACCGTAAACAATCCTTCTGATTTACCAGATCCAAGTAAATTGGATTCTGTAGAAGAACCTTATATCAAAGCAAATATTATTACCAAGGCCGAATTTGTGGGTCCGGTAATGTCACTTTGTATTCAGAAAAGAGGGATTATTGTAAATCAATCTTACCTGACATCAGATCGTGTGGAGCTTGTTTTTGAAATGCCTATGGGAGAGATCGTTTTTGACTTTTATGATAAACTGAAAACAATTTCTAAAGGTTATGCTTCGTTTGACTACCATCAAGTTGGTTACCGCAAGTCGGACCTGGTAAGACTAGACATGCTGCTAAATGATGAGCCTGTTGATGCTTTGTCTTCGTTGATTCACCGTAGCAATGCTTACGATTTTGGAAAGAAAATTTGTGAGAAACTGAGAGAATTAATCCCTCGTCAACAATTCGAGATTAAGATACAGGCGTCTATTGGTGCAAAAGTGATTGCCCGTGAAACGCTTAGCGCTTTACGTAAAGACGTTACCGCTAAATGTTATGGCGGTGATATTTCCCGTAAACGTAAGTTATTGGAAAAACAGAAACAAGGTAAGAAACGTATGCGTCAGGTAGGAAATGTGGAAATTCCACAAACTGCATTTATGGCGGTATTGAAATTAGATTAACTTTTAAATTAGTATTTAGTAGGTAGTATTTAGTACTTAGACTGGATTCAGCTTGAATAAACAACTAGTCTAAGTACTAAATACTACCTACTAAATACTATAAACTAAACACCAGGATGAAATTACTTGACGGAAAATTTGTATCAGAGAAAATAAAACAGGAAATAGCAGTTGAAGCTGCAGATTTTTTAGCAGAGAGTGGCAGAAAGCCTCACCTGGTAGCCATACTTGTTGGTAATGATGGCGGAAGTGAGACTTATGTTGCCAGCAAAATGAAAAACTGCGAAAAAGTTGGCTTCCAGTCTTCACTGATCAGATATGATGCTACCGTTACCGAGGAAGAACTGTTGCAAAAAGTTAAAGAAATTAACGAGGACGCCGGTGTTGACGGTTTAATTGTTCAACTTCCACTTCCTAAACATATTGATCCTGAAAAGGTAACTGAGGCTATCGATCATCGTAAGGATGTAGATGGTTTTCATCCAATCAATTTAGGACGCATGATGCGTAATTTACCTTGCTTTATTCCTGCTACTCCTTACGGTATTATGCTGATGTTGCAATCTTATCAAATAGATACGGTTGGTAAACATTGCGTAGTTGTTGGTAGAAGTAACATTGTTGGTAGCCCAATGAGTATTCTTATGGCCCGCAATGCAAATCCTGGTAACTGTACAGTGAGCCTTACCCATAGCAGAACTGCTAACTTAAAAGAAATGTGTTTGCAGGGTGATATCATTATTGCTGCTATTGGCAAAAAGAACTTCATTACCGCTGACATGGTTAAGCCTGGTGCTATCGTTATTGATGTGGGTATGAACAGAGAAACTTCTACTACTACCAAATCGGGATACAAACTTTATGGAGATGTAGATTTTGAAAATGTTGCACCGAAAGCTTCATGGATAACGCCTGTTCCGGGTGGTGTTGGATTAATGACCATTGTTGGTTTATTAAAGAACACACTTGCATCAGCTAAAAAAGAAATTTACCGCTAAGTAAATTTCTATGCTCTAGTCTTCTGTAATCGTCATCTCGAACATAGTGAGAGATCTCTTGGTTAGGCCAATTCAAGAGATCTCTCACTATGTTCGAGATGACGATCCTACTCCTATTTTCCAAAAAGTTTTTTAATCCAGCTTTCTTTAAAGCCTACATAAACCCCGTCAGATCTTGTTTCTAGCGGGTAAATATCTATATAATCGCCCTGTCCCTCTGCTCCTCTTCCGTTTTCAAGGTTGTACTCCCAACGATGAATAGGACAAATGAGATGCCCGTTTTTACACCATCCGCCACTTAAAATACCGCCGGCATGTGGGCAGGTGTTTTGTACTACAAAAAGTTTTTGTTGATGCTTTACCAGACAGAGCTTTTTACCATCAACATTGATCTGCTTTACAAATTCCTCCTCCGGTATTTCTGTCTCTATTTTATGCCACTTCAAAATTGAACTCTAATTAAATTTCAAACAACTTCTTCACAGATAGGTCATTTATATTCGCTCAATATACATATAATCTAATTTCCCCCGGATATTTATTTAACTTTGCAACCTTATATATGGCACATCAAATACCAGCAGACGGCACGCTACTTCCATTGATGGAAGAGTTTTACACTATACAGGGAGAAGGATTTAATACAGGTAAAGCAGCTTATTTTATTCGTTTAGGCGGTTGTGATGTTGGTTGTCACTGGTGTGATGTAAAGGAAAGCTGGGATGCTGAACTACATCCGCTTACGTTATCTGATGATATTGTTGCTAAAGCCGATACTTTTCCGGGTAAAGCTGTTGTAATTACCGGTGGTGAGCCTTTGATATATAACCTCGATTACCTTACTCAAAAGCTTCGTGAGCGAAAAATATTAACCTTTATTGAAACCTCTGGTGCTTACCCGCTTTCTGGAGAATGGGATTGGATTTGCTTGTCGCCAAAGAAGTTTAAAGCCCCAAGGCCCGATATTACACCTTTTGCAAACGAATTAAAGGTTATTGTGTTCAATAAAAGTGATTTTGAATGGGCAGAGAAATATGCTGAAACAGTTTCCGAAAACTGTAAACTTTACCTACAGCCTGAGTGGTCAAGATCAAAGGAGATTACCCCATTGATTATTGATTATGTAATGGCTAATCCGAAATGGGAAATTTCTTTACAGACACATAAATTTTTAAATATTCCATAGGTTTTCTATCTATTTCGCTATATTTAATATTATCGTTAATATAAGCGTCAATGAAGAAAACGTTACTCCTGTTCTTCTTACTCTTTGTTGTTGTACATGCTGGTGCCCAAACTACCAATATAAAGAAGGCGCAGACCAATTTTGATAAAGCTCAGAATTATTTAAAGCAAGATAATTATGACCTTGCAGTTTCTGCTTTATTAGAAACTGTAAAAGAAGATCCGTCTTTTCAGTTTGCCTTTATACAACTTGGCGATATCAATCGCAGAACAAAGAACTTTGATGCAGCTAAAACAGCATATCTGAATGCTTTAAATCTTGGAGCCGATAAAGCTGATCCCCGTTTGTATTATGGTTTAGCTGAATCGGAGTTAAATACAGGCAACTATTTGAATGCTTTAAAACACATTGAACTCTTTATTAAAAACTACAAAGGCAACGATAAAGATTTCATTAATAAAGCCAATAAATACCTTAAAGATTGTGAGTTTGCCGTTTTAGCAATAAAATCCCCACAGAAATACGAGCCGGTTAACCTTGGAAAAGAGATAAATTCAAGCTATAGAGACTACTTTCCTTCCATTACTGCAGATGGAGAAAAACTAATTTTTAGCAGAAACATAGATGGAAACGAAGACTTCTTTATTTCTTCCAAAATTAATAAAGAATGGACAACCCCTACTCCACTGAGTGATAAAATTAACACTTCAAAATTTAATGAGGGCGCTCAATCCATCTCGCCTGACGGGCTTTATTTGTTTTTTACTGGATGCAACAGACCTGATGGCTTAGGCAGATGCGACATTTATGTTAGTCATAAAGAAGGGAATAACTGGGGCGAACCTTTTAATCTCGGTGCCCCTTTAAACTCGCCTTTTTGGGATTCGCAACTGGGGCGTCCCTCAGAATCTTGGACCCGAAATAAACACGCCATATGATGAGCATACTCCATTTATACATCCAGACGGAAAAACGCTTTATTTTTCGTCTGACGGCTGGCCCGGATTAGGAAATAAGGACGTTTTTTTAAGCAGATTAGACGATGCCGGGCATTGGGGCAAACCAGAAAACCTAGGTTATCCTATTAATACATTTAATGAAGAAACCGGCTTAATAGTAACTCCTGATGGCACAGAAGGTTTGTTTTCTTCAAATTTAAAAAGAGGATTTGGCGACATGGATATTTACCAGTTCAAAATGCCAGAAAATAAAAAACCACTCCCCATTACTTATGTAAAAGGCATTGTAAAGGATAAAGAAACAGGTGCATTTGTAGAAGCAAAGGTTCAGGTAGTGAACCTAAAAAATGGAAAAACTGAATATAACGATTATACTTCTAAAGAAACCGGAGATTTCCTTGCCGTAATGCCAATTGGAGGAAACTATGCCTTTAACGCTAGCTCCGATGGTTATTTGTTTTATTCTGAAAACTATGAATTGAATAGTTCCTATACTAACAAACCCTTTCTGCTGAAGATTTTGCTGGAAAAACTAAAGGTAGGTACCAATGTAATATTGAAAAACATATTCTTTAACACCAACCAGTATAGTTTGCTACCCGCATCAGTTACCGAATTAACTACACTTGTAGATCTTTTAAATAACAATGCCAATATTAGCATTGAAATACAGGGACATACTGATGATGTTGGAAATGTAAAGGACAACGAAAAACTCTCTATGCAGCGTGCCAAAGCGGTTTATGATTACCTTTTAGAACATAAAATAGCGGCTGAGCGCTTAACTTACAAAGGGTACGGTGAATCGAAACCTATTACATCCAATAGCACTGAAGAAAATAGAAAGCTGAACAGGAGGACTTCTTTTGTTATCAGTAAGCTTTAACAGAAAAAAGCGATTAAATAATCGCTTTTCTTACTCTAATTAGTTTAACCAAAAGGTCTTCGAGCAAATCGAGATGCAGCATATTAGCACCATCTGATTTTGCATTTGCCGGATCAGGATGTGTTTCAATAAACAAACCATCAGCTCCCACCGCAATTGCAGCTTTAGCAATTGTTTCTATTAATGCCGGTTTACCTCCGGTTACACCACTGCTTTGATTTGGCTGCTGTAATGAATGCGTACAGTCCATAACAACAGGTACTCCAAAAGATTGCATTTCGGGCAAACCACGGTAATCTACAATAAGGTCCTGGTAGCCAAAAGTATTGCCTCTATCTGTAAGGATCACTTTATTATTTCCCGCCTCTACTATTTTTTCTACAGCAAATTTCATTGATCCGGCGGATAGAAACTGTCCTTTTTTAACGTTTACAACCTTATTTGTTTTGGCAGCTGCGATTAACAAGTCGGTTTGTCTGCATAAAAAAGCTGGAATCTGCAACACATCAACGTAAGCAGCAGCCATAGCTGCCTCATCATTTTCATGAATATCCGTTACCGTTGGTACACCAAAGGTTTTACTTACTTTCTCTAATATTTTAAGTGCTTTTTCATCACCAATTCCAGTAAAAGAATCACCTTTAGAGCGGTTAGCTTTGCGGTATGAACCCTTAAAAATATATGGTATTTGTAGTTTATCCGTTATTGCAACTATCTTTTCGGCTATACGCATGGCTATTTCTTCGCCTTCTATGGCACAAGGCCCTGCCATTAAAAAGAAATTACCTGATTCCTGATTTTTGAAATTATCTAAAGGGAAATTGATCATTGTTGTTTTTTATTGTTAGTTACCTAGTTCTGACATGAATTTAATACGCATCAGCTGTATTTCTTCACGAGAATAATCTGATTCTCCAAGTTCTCTTAATGCTTCATCAATTGAATCATTTTCTGCTGATTGGAAATAATCAAATACTTCATCCTGGCGGTCTTCATCTATCACTTCATCTACAAAGTAGCTAAGATTTAGCTTGGTGCCAGAGTTTACAATTGCTTCTACTTCTTTTAGAATATCATCGTATGTGATACCCTTCGATTTTGCAATATCTTCAAGGCCAATTTTTCTGTCTATATTCTGAATAATCGATACTTTAAGCTGTGATTTATTGGCCTGTGTTTTAATAATCAGATCAATAGGACGCTCGATATCATTATCCTCTACATATTTTTTGATAAGCTCAAGAAAAGATCCTCCAAATTTAAGCGCTTTTCCATGACCAACTCCCGAGATTTGCTTTAGCTCGTCCATCGAAATTGGGTAATGTGTGCACATCTCTTCAAGAGACGGATCTTGAAACACTACAAAAGGAGGTACATTCTTTTGTTTAGCTATTTTCTTTCTCAGATCTTTCAGCAACTGCAGTAACTGAGCATCTACCGCTCCGCTGCCATGCTTAACATCATCTTCGTCATCATCAGCTGCACTTTCAATTGGCTCATTTAGGACAAACTTAAGTGCATATGGATTTTCAATAAAGCTTAATCCGCCGTTGGTTAACCCAAGTAAACCGTAATTGTCTATGTCTTTAGATAAGAAATTATTTAATACCGCTTGCCTGATAAGTGATTTCCAATGATTCTCTCCCTCAACAACTCCTAAACCAAATTCAGGAAGCTTACTGTGTTCATAAGCAATTGTCTGAGCAGTTTCATTACCTAAAATAACGCTTAGGATGTGGGCATCATCAAACTTCTCTCCTATTTTTTTAATCAGCTTTAACAGAACCATCAAAGATTCTTCTGCTTCGAATAGTTTTTTCGGTTTCTTACAGTTATCACACATGCAATTACAACCGGTCTCATTAAAGTTCTCTCCAAAGTAATGAAGGATCTGCTTTCTTCGGCATACGCCGGATTCAGCATAATCAATAACCTCCTTTAATATCTGAGTACCTATTTCGCGTTCAGATACCGGTTTATCTTTCATAAACTTGGCCAGCTTGTCTACATCCTTTTGAGCGTAGAAAGCAATACAAATTCCCTCTCCTCCATCGCGTCCGGCCCTCCCAGTCTCCTGGTAATAACCTTCCATACTTTTAGGGATATCATGGTGAATTACAAAACGCACATCCGGTTTATCGATTCCCATACCAAAGGCGATAGTGGCTACAATAACCTCTACATCCTCCATAAGGAATCTATCCTGAGTATCGGCTCTAACCTTTGGTTCTAAGCCTGCATGATATGGTAGGGCTTTAATGCCGTTCAGATTTAGGGTTTCTGCAACCTCTTCAACCTTTTTACGGCTAAGGCAATAAATAATCCCCGATTTACCGGTATTGTATTTTATGTACCTGATGATTTCTTTAATGACATCCCTCTTGGGCCTGATCTCATAAAATAAGTTGGGCCTGTTAAATGATGATTTAAACAAGGTCGCATCAGACATTTGAAGATTCTTGATGATATCCTGCTGAACCTTAGGTGTTGCAGTTGCAGTTAAGGCTATAATTGGAATATCTTCGCCCAGACCTTGTATCACTTGCCTGATTTTCCTGTATTCAGGTCTAAAATCATGGCCCCACTCGGAAATACAGTGGGCTTCATCAACCGCCACAAAAGAAATCTTAATCAATTTTAAGAAATCTATATTGTCTTGCTTAGAAAGTGATTCGGGAGCAACATATAACAATTTTGTTTGTCCGCTTAATAAATCACTTTTAACTTGAGTAATTTCGGTTTTATTTAAAGAAGAATTTAAAAAGTGCGCTATACTATCACTTCCTCCAAATGCCCTTAGTTGATCTACCTGATTTTTCATCAGTGCAATTAATGGCGATATCACTATAGCAGTTCCTTCTTCCATCAAAGCTGGCAACTGGTAGCAAATGGACTTCCCCCCACCTGTAGGCATTATAACAAACGTATTTCTTTTTTCAAGAATATTGGTGATGATAGACTCCTGATCACCTTTAAAATTATCAAAACCAAAAAAGGTTTGTAAGTTGTCAAACAACGACTTTTTCACATCCATTTCGTGTATAAAATATTCAGTGCTATTTTTACTTCAAAATAACATAATTTTGCACAAATTCAAAGCATCAATATACTAAATAATTCTGTTTGAAAAGTAAAAAATCTATTATCGACGACGCTGTTAGCACTTTACAGTTAGAAGCTCAGGCTATTTTAGGCTTAATTGAAAACATAAATGACGATTTTGTTAAGATTATTGACCTAATTATTGAAAGTGAGGGTCGTGTAATTGTAACCGGAATTGGAAAAAGCGCCATTATTGCGCAAAAGATTGTAGCAACTTTTAATTCAACTGGTACTCCGGCCATATTTATGCATGCAGCAGATGCTGTGCATGGAGACCTCGGAATGATCCAAAAAAACGACATTGTAATCTGTATTTCCAAGAGTGGAAATACTCCTGAAATAAAGGTGTTGACACCATTACTTAAACAAGCCGGCAACATTATGATTGGTATGGTTGGTCAGTTAAATTCTGATTTGGCTTTGCAGGCCGATTTTATATTGAACACCTTTGTTGAAAAAGAAGCATGCCCGCATAACCTGGCCCCTACTACCAGTACCACTGCCCAGCTAGCTATGGGCGATGCTTTGGCTATTGCTTTGTTAAACGCACGCAATTTTAATGAAGGCGATTTTGCCCGCTTCCATCCAGGTGGAGCACTAGGTAAAAAACTTTATTTAAAAGCCGGAGATATTGCCCTGAAGAACGAGAAACCCACTATTCATCCTTCGGCATCAGTTAAAGATGTCATAATCGAAATTAGTCAAAACCGTTTGGGTGCTGTTGTTGTTATTGAAAGCAATGTTATTTTGGGGATAATTACTGATGGAGATATTCGTAGAATGCTGGAAAAACATTCTAATTTAGCCGATATTAAAGCGAGCGACTTAATGAACCCCAATCCAAAAAAAGTAGACAAAGAGGTTTTAGCAATGACTGCTTTGGATATGATAAAAGAAAACAACATTACGCAACTACTGGTTACCGACAATGGAACCTATTTTGGCATGATACATTTTCACGACCTTTTACAGGAAGGTATAATTTAAAGAGACTGTAATATCAGATATGAATAATAATAATTACGCCTTAATAATGGCTGGCGGCGTTGGAAGCCGTTTTTGGCCAGTGAGCAGAACAGAATATCCTAAACAGTTTATTGATTTTTTTGGTGTTGGAAAAACACTTATACAGAGTACTTACGATCGTTTTTTAAAGATTTGTCCTCCAGAAAATATATTTGTAGTAACTAACGAGATATATACTCATATCATAAAAGAGCAGCTACCTGATTTGAATGAGAATCAAATTCTGGCAGAACCTATAATGAGAAATACAGCTCCTTGTGTTTCTTATGGATCGATGAAAATTGCTCAGATTAACCCAGATGCAACTATCGTAGTAGCACCTTCTGACCATACCATTACCAATCAGGATGCTTTTATCGCGGCAATTGAGCAATCCTTAAAAGCGGCATCTGAAAATGATTGTCTGATCACTTTAGGCATAAAACCCAGCAGACCTGATACAGGCTATGGTTATATACAATACACCGAGAGTTCATTAAAAACTGATGAGCAAATCCACAAAGTAAAAATCTTTACTGAAAAGCCTAATTTAGATTTGGCCAAATCTTTTGTACAAAGCGGCGACTTCTTATGGAATGCCGGGATTTTTATATGGTCTGCAAAATCAATTAACAATGCTTTCTCTAAGCATTTACCTGATATGTACGAGATATTTCATCAGGGAAATGATTTATATAATACAGCTAGCGAAGTCGAATTTATTGGAAATGCATATTTACAGTGTACTAATATTTCTATTGACTTCGGGATTATGGAAAAGGCAGATAATGTTTATGTATTACCTGCTGATTTTGGCTGGTCGGATCTTGGAACCTGGGCCTCTATCTATGATATTGCTGAGCATGATTATGTTGGCAATGCAGTAATTCCTTCAGAAAAGGTAATGATGTTTAACTCATCGAACTGCATGGTAAATGTACCAAAGAACAAATTGGTGATTTTGCAGGATTTACATGATTACATCGTTGTAGAATCAAACAATACACTATTAATTTGCCCTAGATCATCTGAACAAAGCATAAAACAAATTGTTGCTGATGTAAAATCGAAATTCGGCACAAAATATATTTAACCCCATTTAATTATCTTTTAACACATCCGGAT
>NZ_JBFTIZ010000151.1:0-12023 GCF_056395165.1 Pedobacter sp. 10L46_2 | reverse complement strand
TTCCATCTGCGTCCAGAAAAGTACCAAACCACATTTTCTTGTTGTTTTTCGTATGCACAGTCTTTTCACAAACATACAATCCCACCATTTTTACCGTTTGTCCAACATATTGAATCAGGTTGTCTGTGCACACATCTCCTCTGTATGGGGTTTTCAATAGATCAAACATAGAAAGCGACAAAGGAAACCCAAGCAGTTCCAGCTCATGATAGGCATCTTCAAGCTTGGTATTAATCAGCTCTGGCAGCATATAATGTTTACTTTCCAAATGAAAAAGTTCTGCATGATTAACAGGCTTAACTTTACCACCCAACATCATATGCACCTCCCACAACAAAGTTTTCTTACTCTTACCTGTAAACCTTAAAGCTCCCACCCTAATTAAAATGATTACCTGTTCCAGTCCCATCCCAGTACGTTTTACAAAATCCTCCAGATCAATAAATGCACCATTTCGCTTAACCTCATCGGGAATTAATTCTATAAATCTATTCTCAAGTCCCTGTACACCAATAAGCCCCAGGTAGGCATCATTCCCTTTAATGGACACTCCAGAAGTACTTACATTTACACATGGCAAATGCACCTTTGCACCCGCTTTTTGCAATTCATGAACATACAACCAACGCGTATAAAACCCGCCGTAATTATTCAGCACCGCAACCATAAACTCCCGGGGATAGTAGGTTTTTAAATGTAAACTCTGATAACTTTCTACTGCAAAACTCGCTGAATGTGCTTTAGAGAAACTATAACCCGCAAAAGAGAATACCTGTCTCCATACCTCGGCCGTAATGGCCTGTGGCCTGCCCAATGCCTTTGCTCCTTCATGAAACTTTTCTACCAGCTTATTGAATTCTATTTTCGAGCGATATTTCCCACTCATCCCCCGTCTCAAAATGTCTGCATCCGTACCATCCATCCCCGCATAATGAATACAGATCTTAATCACATCTTCCTGATAAACCATTACCCCAAAAGTATCTTCCAGTTGTTCCTTCATTACCGGATGCAGGTATTCTACAGCATCTGGTTTATGAAAATTCTGAATGTAAGCCTTCATCATACCTGATTGTGCAACCCCAGGTCTAATAATACTGCTGGCCGCAACCAATGTCAGGTAATTCTCGCAGCCCAGCTTGGTAAGCAATTGCCGCATTGCCGGCGATTCGATGTAAAAACAACCAATGCTATTGCCAGATTTTAACTTGTTATTCAGGTTAGCATCGTTCATAAACGTCTTTACCTGATGGATATCTATTTTATATTGCTGATTTTCCTCCACCAGCCTCACTGCTTCTTTGATATGCCCTATCCCTCTTTGGCTTAGTATATCGTATTTATCGTAACCAATCACCTCCGCCTCGTACATATCCCATTGTACAGTGGGCATTCCTTTGGGTGGTAAATCCAATGCAGTGTAATAAGTAATCGGTTCTTCCGAAATCAGTACGCCACCAGCATGAATACTTCTTTGATTGGGCATCTCCTTCATCATTTCGTATATGGCGTTAATCTTTTCAAAAGTAGGATTGTTTCTGTTTTCCGTTGCTTTAGCCGGATCTGTAAAGCCCTCAATCTCAGCTTTTGGCAGGCCCATTACTTTACCAATCTCACGAATAATGGAGCGGTCTTTAAAGGTACTCATCGTGCCTAGCAGCGCAGTATGGTCTTTTCCGTAACGCTTAAAAATATAATCCTGCACATCTTCACGCTCATCCCAGGAATAATCAATGTCAAAATCCGGAGGCGAGGTACGTTGTGCATTCAGAAACCGCTCAAAATACAAATCGAGTTCCAGCGGATCTACGTCAGTGATACGCAAACAAAAAGCCACGGCACTATTAGCTCCTGAGCCCCTGCCTACATGATAATAACCCTTAGACATGGAATAACGAATAATATCCCAGGTGATTAAGAAATAGGCACAATACCCCAGGTCATTAATTACCTTCAGTTCGTTCTCTACTTTTTTCAGTGCCTCCTTATTGTTCTTTCCATAACGATAAATCAGACCTCCCATTGCCAGCTTTTCAAGCAGTGCTTTATCATCATTCTTACTCCCCGTAAAGGTTTTACGGTTCAGGTGCACTTTCCCCTCCGCATAATTCATCCTGCAGCTATCCATCAGTTTCCGTGTATTGTCTAGAATGAAAGTATATTTACTAAATCTAGCTTCCAGCTCCCCTGCGGGCAGAAATATATCGGTACTACTGCATTTATCTTCAGGCCCAATCATCGTAAGCAGCGTATTCAAATCTACCCCTCTCAAGTACTCATGTAAGCGGTATTCGAGCCTGTCGGCCACAAAAACAGGTTGTAATGCAAGTAATTTATCTTTTATATGATTGATCTCCTTGCCGTGCAAGCTATGCAGCTCATCATAGCGAATCCCCAGATATTCATTTTCGCCTAATGGTTCCGTTACATTATCACCTGCATAGGGGTAAATTACAACTGCATTTTTAAAGGGTTTTACCTTATCGGGCAGCTCTTTCTGTTCCAGATTATGCTCAGTCAGGAAATCATTTAACTCCTTCATCCCTTCCTTATCCTTGGCAACCCCAATATAAAGTAATTGCTTATTTCGTCTAAATTCAACACCTCCAATGGGCTTAATACCGCTCTTATTACATGCTCTCATAAACTCCATGATCCCCGTTGAGTTATTGATATCTGTAAGCACCATCTGCGTAACCCCTCGAGAAGTGGCTTCCTTTATGAGCTTTTCGATAGACATAGTGCCATAACGCAAGCTATATTGAGAATGAACGTTCAGGTACATGGCTTATAATTCAATATTCAACACAGATGCCCTTGTTACTGCCTTTTCTCCAAATCGCTTGCGAATCCTGTCCATTGCCTGCACCAGGCTATATTGTTCCTGCGATTCACTATACATATCAATTTGTTCAAATCCGTTTACCAGACTAGACAAACGCACACCAACAAGTCGTAATAACATCCTCTTGGTATATACCTGTTTAAAAAGTTCCTTTGCTTTTTGAATAAGTGTATTATCCAGTGCAGTGTAAGGGATAGATGCCTGCCTGGTAACATCTTCGAAATTAGAATACCTGATCGTTACAGTAATGCAGGCCGCAAGTTTCTTTTTTTCTCTCAGCTGAAATGCAATATCCATTACCATCGAAGTAAGCAGGTTATTGATCATATTTATATCTATAGTATCTGCTTTAAATGTGCACTGTGTGCCAATGCTCTTCTGCTCGGCATATGGAACTACCGGACTATTGTCTATCCCTTTGGCTCTTTGAAGCAGCGATAACCCATTTTTCCCCATCAGCATATTCATCTGATCCGGATGGATCTGGGCCAGTGTATGAATCTTCTTGATGCCCATATCACTGAGTTTTACAAAGGTCTTTTCTCCCAGTCCCGGAATTTTCCTGATTGAAAGAGGATTTAAAAAAGGTTGTACACCCGATGCTTCAACATTCTTCTCCCCGCTTGGCTTACATTCGTTAGTTGCCATTTTGGAAACCGTTTTATTTACCGACAACCCAAAAGAAATTGGTAAGCCCGATTCTTTCATAATAACTTGTCGAAGTTCATGGGCATAAGTCATACAACCATGGAACCTATCCATGCCCGTCATATCTATATAATGTTCATCAATACTGGCTTTTTCAAACAGCGGCGCCCTTTCCCTTATAATATCAGTAATTTCATGAGATGCTTTAGAATAAGCATCCATGCTGCCTTTAATAAAAACCCCATGCGGACACAGCATCTTTGCCATTCTGGCTGGCATCGCCGCATGTACCCCAAATTTTCGGGCCTCATAGCTACATGAAGTTACTACTCCACGATCCGACATGCCGCCAATAATTACGGGTTTTCCAATAAGACTACTATCCTTTTTTAACTCTACAGACACAAAAAATGCGTCCTGATCCATATGAATTATTTGCTTCCCTTCCCTCATGACAAATAAATTTAGGTCACGACAAAACTAAGCTAATAAAATTAGTAAAACAATTATAAAACTAAATATATTAGCGCAAATACAGATTATACTATTCGTTTAAGCAAGCATAAGGCCCGGGACTTCCTTTAGAATTTGATCCTTGTGAGCGGCAGATAGCCAGATATTGGACTCTAAATTTAAAATATCTATATTTTCTTTAAGAAAGTAGTTCCAGCATAATTTCCCATTTTCTTTCTGCGTAGTAACGATATCATGAATAATATCATTTGATATAACAACAGGGGTACTATCTTCTCCATGATTAAATTCAGTTACGTGAACATCTTCTAATAAAACCGTACCCAAAACAGCCGAATTCTCATGGCCCTCACCTTCGGCAGAGATGGTCAGCTCATAAGTATTGGTATCTTTTTTAGAATAACCAGTCACTTCTTCAGAGAATTTAAAGGCTGCGCAATGAGAGTGTTTTGGAATTTTAGCAGCATTCAATTGTTCCCATTCCTTTCGGTCATCCAGATTTTTATGCTCATCACAGTACCATTCAGGGTTGCGTACCCAAATTTTAACGACTATGTTCATACACTATTGCTATTTGATTAGATAATGAAGATAGTAAAAAAAATCTTTACTAATTACAGCACACCTTTCAATTTCGTCCAAACGTTTTCAGCCAGTATCTTCTGTCCCTCGGCGGTAGGATGAATACCATCATTCTGATTTAACTTAGGAATACCCGCTACTCCCTCTAGCAAAAACGGCAGAAAAACCATTTCATTTTTAGCTGCAAGTGTTTTAAACATATTCCTGAAATCAGAAGCATACTTAGCCCCCATGTTAGGCGGCACTTCCATTCCGGTTAAAATCATTTTAGCCTGAGGATATTTCTTTTTAACCTTATCTATTATAGTCTGCAAATTGGCCGTAGTTTCATTAACCGCTATTCCGCGCAAGCCATCATTAGCGCCCAGTTCAAGCACAAAAACGGCTATTGGTTGTTTTAGTAACCAATCTATCCGGTTTTTCCCGGCGGCAGACGTTTCTCCACTTAGTCCACCGTTTATTGCTTTATAAGGAAGCTTAAGTGAATCCAGTTTTTTCTGTAAAAGTTCCGGATAAGCCTCTCCTTGTTCCAATCCGTATCCGGCTGTTAAACTTGTACCGAAGAATAGAATATTTTTTTGTTTAACTGGAACTTCGGTAGCAACAGGTGCCGCCTCTGCAGGTTTCGCCTGTAATGGTTCTTTATTTTGGTTATTTCCACATGATGCCAATACAATTGACAATAGTATGATCAGGGCTGAAGCTTTAAAACGTAACATATCTATGTAATATAAATCTAAAATTAGCCATTACTTCTCAGGCCTCGTATATTTAACTATAAAAATACCTATTTATTAATAATATGCCATCAGAAAACATACTCCACATTGAAAATGTAAGTAAAATATATAAAAGTGCCGGAAAAGAACTTACTGTCCTTAACAACGTCAATTTCTCTGTAGAAGGAGGTTCTACACTTGCAATTACAGGTCCATCCGGCAGTGGTAAAACTACACTTCTGGGACTTTGTGCGGGGCTCGACAGATCTACTACCGGCTCCGTTAAGCTAAATGGCATAAAACTAGATGAGCTCACAGAAGATCAGCGGGCAGCGGTACGCAATCGCTACATAGGCTTTATATTCCAAAACTTTCAGCTAATGCCAACCCTTACCGCGCTTGAAAACGTAATGGTACCAATGGAATTGCGCGGAGAGAAAGACATTCGTGCACATGCCATGGATCTGTTAGATAAAGTAGGCCTTGCAGAGCGCTCACATCATTATCCGGTACAACTTTCTGGTGGCGAGCAGCAACGTGTTTCGCTGGCAAGGGCATTTTCCAACAAACCTGCTATACTCTTTGCCGATGAACCTACAGGTAATCTGGATGCCGAAACCAGCGAAAAAATAGAAAAGCTAATGTTTGAACTGAACAGGGATGCCGGAACTACGCTAATCATAGTTACACACGACCTGGAACTGGCTATGCGTACAAACAGGATAATAAAAATAAAAGGTGGCGTAATCATTTCAGACGATCCAAATGCAACAAGATAATTCCGCACTTAAAAGATCTGTAAACATCGGCTGGCTTTTTAAAATGGCCTGGCGTGATGCCCGTCGCAATAAATCCCGACTGTTTCTTTTCGTATCGTCAATTATCCTGGGAATTGCGGCTTTAGTAGCCGTGTATTCATTCAGGGATAATATGCAACGTGATATTGACAATCAAGCCAAAATGCTTACCGGAGCAGACCTGGTGATACAGGCACGCAAACCCGTAAGCGCAAAAGCACAAGCAGCACTAGATACGCTGGGAAATGAAAAGGCTTCGGAAAGAAGCTTCGCTTCAATGATCTATTTCCTTAAAAATGAAGGCAGCAGATTGGTACAGGTACGCGCGCTTGAAGGCAATTACCCATTTTATGGAACCATCGAAACTACCCCTGTAAATGCAGCAAGAACCTTTCAGCAAGAGCGCAGGGCATTGGTTGATAAAACAGTGATGCTGCAGTTCAATGCCAAACCAGGCGATTCCATTAAAATTGGTTCACTTAACTTCTTAATAGCTGGAATATTGGATAAAGCACCCGGGCAAACCGGAATATCTGCTACCGTAGCGCCTGTTGTTTATATCCCGCTAAAGTATCTTGAACAAACCGGATTAACCAAAATAGGCAGCAGAATCCAATACAAGTATTACTACCGGTACAATAAACCATCTGCCGTAGCTGGTCAGGTTAAAAAAATCCRGCGCTTGCTTGATAAAGAAAATCTCGACACAGAAACTGTAGAATCTAAAAAGGAAAGCACCGGAAAATCATTCAGAGACGTGAGCAGATTTCTTGAGCTTTCAGGATTTATTGCCCTCTTATTGGGATGTATAGGTGTTGGAAGCGCTATTCATGTATATATTGGCGAAAAACTAAACTCTATAGCTACCCTCCGCTGTCTTGGTTTAAAAGCCTGGGAGGCATTTTTAATTTACCTCATCCAAATTGTTTTTATAGGATTTATTGGTGCTGTTTTAGGTGCTGCATTGGGCACAATTATACAGTTCGCATTACCGATAGTATTAAAAGATTTCATCCCGGTAGAACTTACCCTACAAATTTCATGGCTTGCCATCTTACAAGGAGTACTGCTGGGCTTGGTCATTTCAGTTTTATTTACTCTGCCGTCGCTCCTTTCAGTACGCATTATCTCTCCATTAAATGCCATCAGGCATTCGTTTGAGAAATCAAACGACCCCAGAGACCCGTTAAAATGGATTGTGTATCTACTCATCCTGCTTTTTGTACTGGCATTTACCAGATTTCAAATGAGCAGTTGGATGCAGGCAGTTGTGTTTACCGGAAGTATCTTAATCTCGTTCCTATTACTTTTTGCTTTATCCAGACTCTTAATGTGGGCAGTAAAAAGGCTCATACCAGCTTCTTCAAGTTATTTATGGAGACAGGGGTTTGCGAATCTCTACCGGCCAAATAACCAAACCCTTATGCTTACCGTATCCATAGGTTTATCGGCAGCATTCATCTGTACACTGTTTTTTGTACAGGGCATTTTAATAAAAAGGGTAACCATATCCTCTGCCGCCAATCAGGCAAATATGATACTGTTCGACATTCAAAATGAACAAAAGGAAGCAATTGCCACATTAACCAGAGATTATAAATTACCGGTAATGAACCAGGTACCGGTTGTAACCGTTAGAATTGAGAAAATCAATGGAAAAACGGCACTTCAGGATACTGCAGGTGATTCCAAACGTGCTTTTCAAGGAGAGCTTAGGGTAACTTTCCAGGACACCCTCACCTCGGCAGAAAAAGTAACCGAAGGTATATGGCAAGGCAAAGCAAAACCGGAAGAAAAGGTCTATGTTTCGTTAGAAGAAGGTTATGCCAGGAACATCCATGTAGGAGTTGGCGATAGTATCGTTTTTAACGTTCAGGGATTACTGATACCTACCGTTGTTGGAAGTTTAAGAGAAGTGAACTGGGCAAGAATGCAAACTAACTTCAGGGTTGTTTTCCCTACAGGTGTATTAGAGGATGCCCCCCAGTTTCATGTACTGATGACACGAATTACTTCAAATGACGTTTCGGCTAACTTCCAAAGCGCTGTGGTACGAAAATTCCCTAATGTATCTGTGATAGATCTGGGTCTTATATTAAAAACTTTAGATGAGTTGTTATCAAAAATAAGTTTTGTAATACAGTTTATGGCTGCTTTTAGCATGGCAACCGGCTGGATAGTACTCATTTCTGCAGTGCTAACAAGCAGGGGCCAGCGATTAAGAGAAAGCGTACTGCTCAGAACCTTGGGAGCCAGTCGAAAACAGATCCTTGTAATTACAGCCATAGAGTACTTATTTCTGGGCGCATTTTCTGCCGGTGCAGGAATAATTCTTGCTCTTGGAGGCAGTTGGCTCCTAGCTGTATTTAGCTTCGACACCAGCTTTACTCCTTCTCTATTACCGATACTATTGTTGTTTATCCTAATCTGCTTTTTGGTTGTACTCACGGGTGTTTTAAGTAGCAGAAAAGTATTAAATACTCCGCCTTTAGCTGTATTAAACGCTTAAACTAAAATTGATGATAGTTTATTCAAAAATATGCAACGCACATCCATTCAAAAAGCTATTTTTGCGCCCCTGTTAAAACATCAGCATTAGTTTTAGCGTTACATTATTATTGCAATGGAATTATCATCAAAAAACTCATCTAAAGAAGCCATACGAACTACTCAGTTAGGTATTATTATCAGTATCGCTTTAATATTTATAAAGGGTCTTTCAGGATATCTTGGCCATTCCTATGCACTTATTGCAGACGCTACCGAATCTGGTGCCGATGTGGTTAGTTCAGGGTTATTATGGCTGGCACTTATATATGCTCAGCGCCCTGCCGATCAGGGACACCCATACGGACATGGTAAAGCCGAACCCATCGCTGCCTTATTAATAGGCCTTTTTTTGATTGCAGCCGCAGGTTGGATTGGATATCATTCTATATATTATATCAGAACACCTCACGGATTACCTAAAAGCTATACCTTAATTGTATTGCTGGTAGTAATCCTCTCTAAAGAACTTTTATTCCGCTATGTACTTAAAATCGGAAAACGATTGAACAGTCAGGCCGTAAAAGCAGATGCTTATCATCACCGGAGTGATGCAATCACCTCTATTGCAGCATTTATCGGAATTGTAATTGCTCTTGTATTAGGTAAAGGGTATGAAGGGGCAGACGACTGGGCAGCATTAATGGCTTGCGTATTCATCATTTATAATGCAATAAAGATTATCCGTCCGGCATTTTCAGAAATTATGGATGCCGCCCCATCACCAGGAAGTAGATGGAACCATTGATGTATTTACTGCCCACCAGGTAGCCCATCAGGTTAAAGATGAGCTTCTGGCCTCAGATTTAAGTATTAAAGATGTAATTATACACGTTGAGCCACACTCGGCGTAATTACCTTAATCCCATTTTTCCCTGCTATTATTGCTTTTGTAGCTATTCCGTAAAACAAAGAATGCTCCACAACACCAGGAATCATTTTAATCTGAACGTTAAGTTTTTCTAATTCCGGCAATTCTGCAAAGTGAACATCAGCCAGCAAATTTCCATTATCTGAAATAACAGCGCCGTCCTTTTGAGTACTCATACGTAGCTTTATGGCTGCTCCTGGAAACTCAAACGACAATCTTCCCAGTACCATTTGCAAAGCCTGAGGTAATATCTCCAGCACCAAAGGATAAGTAGCATCCAGCTTCGCTACAAATTTCCCCTCATCTCCTATCAATATGAAATCCACAGCCATAGATGCCAATATTTTTTCAGTAGTATGGATACCACCTCCACTTTTTAAAGCATTCAATCCTTCATCAAACTGATCACAGCTATCAAAATAAACATCTATTTTTTTAAGTAACGCCGGTGATTGCACCTTTAATCCGCATTGCTGCAAATAAGCAGTGGTTTTAAAAGACGACGAAGTAAAAGTAACACCCGCAACCAAATCCTCATCCTGTTTCACCATATCCACCAGGTGAGATACCGTTGTTCCTGCACCCAAACCTACAATCTGGCCTATTTTAATAAAAGGCAGGGCCGCCTTTGCTGCTTCTATCTTATAATCGATCATGCCGGCAATTTAGAAATTAATCAGAATTATCTTTACCTTGTTTTCAAAAATTGACTCCCAGACTATGAGAAAACCAACCTATCTAAAACATTTTCTTACAGCAATTTTAATCATTTGTGCGTGTCTCCACAGCTTTGGCCAAGCTGCCAAAGCAGAGGCTGAACTAAAAGACATCATGAAAAAACAAGAAGCCATAGGGCTCTCTGTTGCTGTGGTAAAAAACGGCGATATCATTTATACCCACTCATTTGGCCTTAAAAACACTGAAACCAGCACACCACTTACCGATAAAGATATCTTCAGAATAGCATCAATTTCAAAATCCTTCTCGGCCACCTCTATTATGCAGCTTGCAGAAGCCGGAAAGCTATCTTTAAATGATGATTTCAGCAAACTGGTGGGTTTTAAGGTAAGGAACCCGAAATATCCTGAAACCGTTATTACCCTAAAAATGGTGCTCTCCCATACCTCTAGTATAAACGATAGCCAGGGCTATTTTAATCTTGATGTTATTAACCCAGAAAAAGGTTCTAACTGGGCAAAATGCTACAATGATTACGAACCCGGAAAAGGATATAAATACTGCAACCTAAATTTCAATATGGTAGGTGCGGTAATAGAAAAGCTTTCTGGAGAACGATTTGACCAATATGTAAAACATCATATACTAGATCCTTTAAAACTTTATGGGGGCTATTGTGTAGACTCACTAGACAACAGTTTGTTTACAACCCTATATGAATATGATTCCATTTCAAAAACTTTTGCCTCAGACTCTTCGGCTTATGCCCCGCGCAGAGAGGAGATAAAAAACTATGTTATGGGATACAGCACTCCCGCATTCTCTCCTACCGGAGGAATGAAAATATCGGCCACAGACCTTGCAAAATACATGACCATGCACATGAATCAGGGCAATTACAAGGGCGTAAAAATCATTTCTAAAAAGAGCGCTAAAGTAATGCAAACAAAAATTTCTGAGGAAGAAGGCTATGGGCTGGCAATGACTAATGTAGACAACCTGATTTCCGGAAAACACATGACCGGACATACCGGTTCTGCTTATGGCCTTTATAGCGCAATGTTTTTCCAACCAAAAGAAAAATTTGGGATCGTGGTCATCACAAATGGCTCCAATACTTCTTATACCAATGGTTTCAATAGCATATTAATAGAAAGCATCAATTGCCTTTACAATAACTTCATAAAATAAGACAAACAGCGCGGCACTTACAACCCAGAAGATACGCCTAAACGGAAATAACTATACTTATTTCGGTAATAGATGTTATACGGATCCTCACCATAATACCCCATAGCAGCCATTAAAAACACATTATTCATAAAAGGAAAGCTGTAATTAAATGAAGTTTCAACGTTAAGCCGTTTCTTTATTGAAAAAGCATTATAATTCTGCATTGCATTTACCGCATAATTCAATCCAACGTCAGCACGCCAGTTCTCTTTCTGTCTAACATATCTGCGAAGCGAAAAATCATAGATAACTCTGGTAAAACCATAATCATTTTTAAGGGCCTTTTCATAATGAAACCATTTATGCCACTCAAAACCGCCATAATGATTTAATGAATAGGAAACAGCATTAAACGCGCTGGTTTTTCTTCCTGAATTATATCCAACAGTAAGATAATTGGTACTAAAATTACCATCATGGGTATTTATTGTACCGTTGCTATTTAAAGCCTCTCCATCTTGTCCATTTGAATGATGAGTGAATTTTAACGTTGCATATTTATAATTGCTGATAGATTTACTAAGCCTGAAATATAAAGTTCCTCCCAGTTTTAAACTCGGAGTTCTTACACCCGAAGATTTTTCGTCAATTACCTTAACCGTAAAATCGGGCACCATAGCAAAAGCCAC